>NZ_JAMYMK010000007.1:0-282801 GCF_040318565.1 Mesorhizobium sp. M1142 | reverse complement strand
CAAGTTCGCGATCCGACAGGCCGTAGAGTGACTGCAGCAAAAGCGCCTTGAACAGAACCAGCGGTGGCCAAGCTGCCCGTCCGGGTCCGCCATCGCGCAGCGGGTTGAGCAGCTTCTCGAAGCGATACCACTTCACCAGACCCGACAATCGATCAAGCGGTGAAGAACCGCCAGCCAACTTGCCGCCCAGAAAAGCCTCCGCCAAGCTCAACTGGCCCATCTGCTTCACTGCCATCGCGATTCCCTCCGAGCTTCGTCTCAGAGAATCACAATCAGCGAATTACGCAACAGGCCCTCAAGGGGAGAAGGCAAGAGCTGCCGCTACTCCGCCTCCGCTACCATCTGCCGGCCGCCAACCCAGTCGCGCCATGCCCGCTCATCGCCATGGAACACGTTGAGGTCGATGCGGCCCCTCACCCCGTGCGACAGGCCGGAGCCGGAATATTGCCAGAACAGCCATTTGCGGCCGGGATAGACCTTTGACGGATGCGCGGCCACGGCGCGCAGCCAGAATGGATAATCGGGGAAGGCGCCGCGCAGATTGTCACGGTAGAAATCGGGCGCGGTGTAGATGATCGGGCGCTGGCCGTAGTGGCGCTCGAGCTTGTCCATGAACACCTGCATCTTTTCCAGCACCTTTTGCCGCGACGGGCGGCGCTTGCAGCTGGATTCGCCGTTCCACTCGACGTCGATCACCGGCGGCAGCGCGCCCTCGACCCTCGGCACGTTGCGGATGAACCAGTCGGCCTGCTCGCCGGCGGTGCGGCACCAGTAGAAGAAGTGATAGGCGCCGCGCTTCAGGCCGGCGGCGTCGGCATTGCGCCAGTTCCTGGTAAACATCGGGTCGATATGATCGCCGCCGTCGGTCGCCTTGATGTAGGCGAAGTTGGCGCCCTGGGCGCGCAGCTTTTGCCAGTTCACATTGCCCTGCCAGCGCGAAACGTCGACGCCATGGACGGCAAGGCGCCTCGGCGAGGAGGACTTACCGAAATTGATCGGCTTGGCGTCGCGAAAACCATAGCGCGTGACCGGCTCGGCAAGCATCGCCGGTGCTGCGCGTGTCAGCCGCTTCGGCGGCGACATCAGCGCGATGACCTCGGCCGGCGGTTCGATGTCCTGATCGGGCACGTTCATCGCGACCGGCTGTTCGTCGTGCTCCTGTTCGGCAAAAGCGGGCGCAGCATCAGTCTTCGCCACGGATGCCACCGGCGCGGGTGGCCGCACAACCGAGCTGGTGGTCTCGCCGGACGGCACTTGCAGCGCATCGACGCCGGAGGTCGACGTGCAGCCGGCAAGGCACAGCGCTGCGATCGAAAAGATGACGACGCCTGATAACCGCATCTGGACCTGTACGCAAAACACAACAGACCGAAGGCAGGACAACGCCGTCGGACAAACCAAGCTGGATTCCTAACAAGAAACTACCAACAAAGTTTGAATCGAATTGTTAGGGGGTTTGCATCGGAACGTTCGCCCGGACGGGGGTGCGCCATCCCCCAACGTTCGACCACGTGGCTGCCTCGCAATCCCGCTTGACAACTCACGGCATGAGATTAGTCTCCACTAATCTTACGGTGTAAGGCCATACTTGGGAGGAAGTCATGCAGCCCGCCGCCCTATCAGAATTGCAGCCCGTAGCCCCGCCCGAGCCACGCTCGCCCGCCATCGGGATCGACGAAATATCGCGCGATCTCAGCCGCGTTATCGAACGCGCCGAGGTCAATGCCTGGCTCGATCTCTATCGCGCCGCCCCGGCAGACTTTGCCGCAAGGCAAGGCCTTGCCATCGCCGAAGATGGCGATCTCGTCTGGACCACCTGCACGACGATCCCGTTCATCCATTTCAACTGCGTCAAGAATCTCGGTGTCGATAGCGCTGCCACCGAGAGCCGGCTCGACGCGCTTCTGGCGCATTATCGCGAGGCCGGTATTCTGCGGCCCTGGTTCTACACCAATCCGCATACCGAGCCCGCGACGCTCAGCTGCTGGCTCGAGGCACGCGGCCTGCAGCGTCAGGGCGGTTGGGAACGCATCTTTCGCGACGCCACGCCATTGCCAACGGAGCCGCTTTTCCCGTCGAAGGATGTCTCGGTCGAGCGGGTGACGTCGGCAACGGCAAGGGAATGGGCTGGGTTCATCGACAGCCAATATCGGTTGCCGACCTCACCATGGTTGCTAGCGCTGGCCGGCCGACGCGGCTGGCATCATTATATGCTGCGGCGGGACGGCGCGGTGGCGGCGGTGCGCTCGATGTTCATCGGTGCCGACGGCATGGCCTGGAGCGGCATCGACGCGCCGGTGCCCGGCATCATGGCGCCGAGCTTCGACCTCGATGCAATGCTCGGCGAAGCGATGGTGCGCGACGGACTTGCGGCCGGTGCAAAACTGTTCGTGGCCGACATCGAGGCGCGGCAGTGCGAACGCGACGGGCCGGCGTATCGCAACTATGCGCGCCTCGGCTTCAGGCTCGCTTATTTCCGCAGCCATTACAGCTATTTGCCGGCAAATTCCGGCTGACCGCTTCAAGACCTAGCCGCAAAGCCACAGCTTGTGGCAGGTCGTGGCCATAAGGTGGGCCGGCGGTACAAAACGATCGTTGACCGCCACATCATCGTCCGCCCGGCGGACCTTTTCCTCGAGCAGCGTGCGAAGTTCTGCCGGCTGCACGCGGTCGCGCTCCATCACCAGCTTGATCATCGGATCACTCAAGAGCTCGTCCAGGGTGTTGATGCTGTCGTTCATTCCGTCGCCTCCTCGACTGCCGCCCGCACGCAATAGATAGGCAGCAATGATGGCCCGCCAATGACGCTTTGCCGGCTATCTCGTGTCGCTTTGGATTAAATTTTACCCAGACTTCACCTCAAGCCGGAGGTGGCGCGCCTTCATATTGCGGCAGGCCGTCGTCGATCTGGACCCAGGGCTGCTTCGAGGCGGTCCAGATATGCATCTCAGGCCTGAACACCGAAGGATCATCGAGCGAGCCGGTCGTGATGCCGATGATGCCGGCGGAATCGCGCCGGGAAAACAGCGTCGTGCCGCAACGCGGGCAAAAGCCACGCTTGAGATCGGGCGAGGAATTCACCGTCGCCAGCGGACCGTCGACCGTCACATCGTCGATGCGGAACAGCACGCGCGCGTTGAAGGCGGCACCCAGTGCCTTCTGGCAGAGCCGGCAATGGCAGACGCGCTCATTGATCGGTGTCGCCTCGACATGGTAGCGCACCACACCGCACAAACACCCGCCCTGATATCTTGCCATCGCCCATGTCCCTTCCTGCGAGGATAGGCGATACCTATCGACAGGCGTGGCACCGTCAATTGAAAAGCTTTGATGGCGTCATCTAAAGCTGTGATCCGGGCCGATGGGCGATCGGCTGGATGCGCCGCGCCAAGGCCTCATCAACGAAATGCCGGCCATCTCGCGGGAGACGGCCGGCAGCCAATTGACTGGACGTCAGTTCGTTTCGTTGACGACCTCATCCCAAGTCTTGACCTTGGTCTCGCCATTGAGGAACGGCAGCGCGGCAGCTGTCAGTTCCGGCGCGAAGAACACGTCGTAATGAGTGCGGTTCGGCAGGATCGCCAGGCGGTTTTGCGACAGGTTCTCGCGCATCCAGCCGGCGTCCTTCAACCCGCCGCCAAGCATCTGGTAGAACTTGATCTCGTGCTCGGGCCGGTACATGTCACTGTCGCCGAACACCAGCATGACCGGCATTTTCAGCTTCGGCACGTCGGCAGAATAATCGTAGTCCTTGCGCATATAGGCGCCGAGCTGGTCGAGCAGTTTCGGAAAATCCTCCGGATGCGGCGCGACCGCGACGTAGGATTTGTACATCGGCGTGTCCTTCATCATGTCGGCCATCGCTGCGCCGACTTGTGCCTGCTGGCCACGCATCTCGGCATAGAAGCCGTCCGCGGCGTAGCCGGTCGAGACCAGGACGAGCCGGCGCACCACGTCGGGATGCTGCACGGCCATGCGGAAGGCGACGCCCCCACCCAGCGAATAACCCATGACGTCGACCTTGTCGTAGCCGAGCGCCTTGACGATCGCCGCCATGTCGTCGCCCATCGCCTCCAAGCTGAGCGGCCGGTCGCCGAGCGCGGTGCGGCCATGGCCCTGCAGGTCGACCCCGATGACGGTGCGGTCTTCGGTAAGCTTCGGCAGGATCGGCGCGAACATGTCGGTTGTGCCGAGACCGCCATGCAGCAGAAGCAGTGGCTCGCCCTTGCCATGGACGGCGTAATAATAGTTCAGGCCGTTGATCGGCAGCAGGCCGGACTTTTGCGGCTTCGGCAGTGTTGCGGTTGCGGTCGTCATGGCAGGCTTGGCCTCCTCTGCGTTGATGGTGCCCGGCGCGGCAAAGAGCGCGGCGGCCGAGGCGAAAATGGCAAAAAATATCGATCTGGACATATCAGTCTCCCTCTCTCGTTTGCATCAAAGTCGCTTGTGCATCAAAGTAGCTTGGCGACCTCCTCGAGCTGTTCGGCGCACTGGCCCCAGCCGTCGTGAAAACCCATTTTCTCGTGCTGTTCGCGGTCGGCGACCGACCAATGCGCAACCCGGGCGATGTAGCGGGTCTTGCCCTCGCCCTCGTCGTCGAAGGTCAGCACGACCGTCATGAACGGCTTTTCGGACGGCTCCCACGCCTTGGCATAGGCATCGGTGAAGACGAGCTTTTTGCCTGGTACGACTTCGAGGAAGATGCCTGGATTCGGGAACTCCTTGCCGTCGGGATCGGCCATGACCACAAGGGTGGAGCCACCGGTCCGCACATCCATTTCGGCGCGCGGCGTCGTCCACGGCTTCGGCGAGAACCATTGCGTCAACAGGTTCGGCTCGGTCCAGCAGCGATAGACGTTCTCGCGCGGCGCATCGATGATGCGGGCGAGAACCAGCTCGCGGTTGGAGTTGGGGGCGATGTCGAGCTTGGTGGTCATGGCGTTCCTCACACGTCGGTTTTGGCTTCCGTGTCTAGGACGAACCAACAAGACGCAAGCCGACACGGTCCGCGAAAAAATCCGCGGGACCGGAGATTCGAGCGACGGAACTGAATGGCTTCAGTGGCGCTTGGCTTGCACCAGATAGGCGTCGATCTCGGTCTCGCCGAGCCACTTGGCCGCTTCCAGCCGATGCAACCCTTCGACCAGGATATGACGCTTGCCGTCATGGCGCACCTGGATCGGCATCTTCATTCCGTTTTCCAGAATGTCCTCGGCCAGATGGCGGACGGTTTCGGGATGCAGCGTCTTCTTGCGCGCGGTCGGCACGTAGATATCGTTGACCCTGACCTTTTGCACTCTCAGCATATCGGCTCCCGTGGCGGACAACGCCGCCCTTTGTGAGATAGTCTGTTTGGCCGGCAAGGCCAAGGGAGCAGCCCGGCAATGGCTGGCCCGATCGTTTCCAATTGACGCTTGGCCGGCGGATGGCCGAAATGGCGGCCTTCGACCTTAGCGGTGTCCATGAACCATCTGCCGACCGAGTTTCCCGATTTCGGACTGACGCCGCAGCAGCGACGCCAGGCGGTGCGCAGCCATTACTGGGAATGGCCCGGTATGGATGGCGGGCGCGGCGAAATCTGGTGCTACAGCGACCGTTTTTCCTATCGCCCCGGCGAGATGGTGGCGCTGCATGTCAGTTCGACGGCCGCCGGTTTCGGCATCGCGATCATCCGCGACGGCGGCGCGGAAACGACAATGTTCGAAAGGACCGGGATTGCGGCGCGCTGGCAAGATACGCCGGATCAATGTTCGGTCGAAGGCTGCGGCTGGCAGGCGTCGTTCGAGTTTCGCATCGGCGACGACTGGCCATCCGGCGCCTATCGCGTCACGCTTGAAGCGGACGGTCGCGACGGCAAGCCGATCCGCTGTCATCACCTTTTCATCGTCTCGCCGCAGCCCGGCAAGAAACCCGGCCGCGTGCTGCAGGTCGCGGCCACCGGCACCTGGCTCGCCTACAACACATGGGGCGGTTCCAACCATTACGAAGGCATCACCGGGCCGGCCCGCGACCAGTATGCACGAATGGTGTCGACGCAGCGGCCTTGGTGCCGCGGGTTCGTCGTGCTGCCCAAGGATGCGCCGCGCGTGCCGCTCGAAGTCGCGGTGCCGCCGAAAACCGTGCCGCGCTATCCGCACATGGAATGGGCCTTTGCCACCGGCCATTCGAAGAAATACGCCTCAGCCGGCTGGGCAAGCTACGACAGCCATTTCTTCCGCTTCGCTGAGCGTTCCGGCTACGCCGTCGATCTCGCTAGCCAGCACGATCTGCATTTTTCGCCCGACATTCTCGACGGCTATGACTGCGTCGTCTTCGTCGGCCACGACGAATATTGGACCTGGGAAATGCGCGATGCGGTCGACACCTATGTCGAGCGCGGCGGTCATGCGGCGCGCTTTGCCGGCAACTTCATGTGGCAGACCAGGCTGGAGGACGAAGGCCGCCGGCAGGTCTGCTACAAATACCGCGCCCGCGCCGAGGACCCGGCCTATCGCGGCGGCGATATAAGGCGCGCCACCAATTCCTGGGAAGCGCCGGAAATCGGCCGGCCGGGTGCGGCGACCTTCGGCCTCAACTCGACAAGAGGCGTCTATGCCGGCTGGGGCGGCTGCGCGCCGCGCGGTGTGCGCGGCTTTCCGGTCTACCGGCCGGAGCATTGGGCCTTTGCCGGTACCGGCATCTACTATGGCGACCTGCTCGGCGCCGACAGCCATGTCTATGGCTATGAGGTCGATGGGCTCGATTTCGAGATCCGCGGCGGCCTGCCCTACCCGACGCCCGACAGCGGCGCACCGGACGGCCTGCAGGTGCTCGCGGTCGGCATGGCTGCCCAGGTCGAGGAAAGCGCCGACATCCCGTTCGAGGACCAGTTCCTCGGCGACGAGGACGGCCGCTTCACCGCCGAAACGCTGTTCGGCGAGGCGAGCGACGCCAATCTCGATAAGGTTAAGCGCGGCAACGGCATGATCGTCAATTTCCGGCGCGGCAAAGGCGAGGTGTTTCACGCCGGAAGCTGCGAATGGGTTGCCGGCCTGCTAAGGCAGGATGCGATGGTCGAGCGTGTTACCAGAAATGTCCTCGACCGCTATCTCGGAAAGTCATGACATGCTGAAGTCCCCTGCCCCGGAAGCCCGCGAAGCTTCGCATCTGTTTTATCTGTCCAGCCTGCGCCGGCCGCTGATCGACCGCGCCGAAGGCATCTACATGTGGACGCAGGATGGCCGCCGCTTCATCGACGGATCGAGCGGCCCGATGGTCGCCAATATCGGCCACTCCAATCGCAACGTGCTCGACGCGATGAAACGGCAGATGGACCGCGCCACCTTCGCCTACCGCCTGCATTTCGAGAACGAACCGGCAGAGGAGCTCGCGCGGCAACTGGCGGCCAAACTCCCCGAGGGCCTGGACCGCATCTTTTTCGTCTCCGGTGGCTCGGAGGCAACGGAATCCTGCGTCAAGCTGGCGCGGCAATGGGCGGTCGCCATCGGCCAGCCCAGCCGCTGGAAGGTGATCACGCGCTTTCCGTCCTATCATGGCGGCACGCTCGGCGCGCTCGCCGTCACCGGCGACGATGCGCTGGCCGAAACTTTTGCGCCGATGATGCAGCTCATGCCGACGGTTCCGGCGCCCACCGCCTGGCGTGACCGCGACAATCTTTCGATGGAACAGCGCGGTATCCGCTACGCCGACATGCTGGAGGAAAAGATCCTCGCCGAGGGATCGCAGAGCGTGCTCGCCTTCATCATGGAGCCGGTCGGCGGCGCTGCCACGGCAGCATTGGTGGCGCCCGACAGCTATTATCCGCGCATCCGCGAGATCTGCGATCGCTACGGCATCCTGCTCATCCATGACGAAGTGATGAGCGGTGCCGGCCGCACCGGAAAATTCCTTGGCGGCGACCACTGGAACTGCAAGCCAGACATCATCGCGCTGTCGAAGGGGCTGGGCTCGGGTTATGCCCCGCTCGGTGCGCTGGCGGCACCGATGCGGCTGGTGCAGCCATTGCTCGCGTCGGGCGGCTTCCAGCACGGCCATACCTATGCCGGCAATCCGCTCGCCTGCGCCGCCGGGCTCGCCGTGCTAGGTGAGATGGACCGTCTCGGCCTGATCGCCAACGCGGCTGTCATGGGCGAGCTATTGATGGACGAGCTGAAGGGATTGGCGAAGCGGTTTCCGTTCATCGCCGACGTCCGCGGCAAGGGCCTGCTCACCGGTGCCGAAATGGTCGCCGATCCGGACACGCTGAGGCCGATCGAGCCGGCGAAAAAGGCCACTCAGCGCCTGCTCGACCTCGCCTATGAGCGCGGCCTGATCATCTACGGACGCAAGGTCAAGGGCGGTGTCGACGGCGACAATTTCATGGTTGCGCCGCCGATGATCGTCACCGCCGCGCAGATCGGCGAGATCATATCCATCATCGGTGACGCGCTCGAGGTGCTGGCCGGCGAGCTCGACCTGCCGGTCGAAGGCTGAGGAACGAACCATGGCACCGCGCAAAGTCATCATCACCTGCGCCGTCACCGGGTCGGTGCACACCCCGTCGATGTCGCCGCATCTGCCAGTGACGCCGGACCAGATCGCCGCAGACGCAATCGCCGCCGCCGAGGCCGGCGCTTCGATCCTGCATCTTCATGCCCGCGACCCTAAGGATGGGCGGCCGACCGCCGACCCCGAGGTGTTCATGCAGTTCCTGCCGCGCATCAAGCAGGCGACCGATGCGGTGATCAACATCACCACCGGCGGATCGTCGCTGATGACGCTCGACCAGCGGCTGGCCGCGCCGCTCAGGGCCGAGCCGGAAATGAGTTCGCTCAATATGGGTTCGATGAACTTTGCGCTGTTCCCGATGCTCGAGCGGCCGCGGGAATGGCAGCACGAATGGGAGCCGAAACTGCTCGAGGCCACCCGCGACACGATCTTCAAAAACACCTTTGCCGACATGGAGACGGTGCTCGAGAAGCTCGGGCGCGGTTGCGGCACGCGCTTCGAATTCGAGTGCTACGATGTCGGCCATCTCTATTCGCTGGCGCATTTTCGCGATCGTGGGCTGGTGTCTGGACCTTTGTTCATCCAGTTTGTTTTGGGCATCCTTGGCGGCATCGGCGCCGATCCAGAAAACCTGATCCACATGAAGCGCATCGCCGACAAACTGTTCGGCGACAGCTACCAATTTTCGGTGCTGGCCGCCGGACGCCACCAGATGCCGATGATCTCGATTGCGGCGGCGATGGGCGGCAATGTCCGCGTCGGGCTGGAGGACAGCCTCTACGACGGGCGCCAACTCGCCAAGTCCAATGCCGACCAGGTGCGCCGCATCCGCAGCGTGCTCGACGGCTTGTCGCTGGAGGTCGCGACGCCGGCCGAGGCGCGGCAGATGCTGGCGCTCAAGGGCGGCGATCGCGTGGCGTTCTGAGATGCGGCCGTGACCAACCCACCGTCAAGAGACATCGTCATCCGCCCCGGCTGGGTGGAGGACGTCGAAACCATCCACGCCGCGCTCCTACGGCTCGGCGCGCATGTCGGCGCACATCAGGAGATCACCTCGACAGCTCGGGATCTCCGCACCTATGGCTTTGGCGAGAAGCCTGCCTTCTCGACCCTGATCGCCGAGGTCGGCGGCGAGTTTGCCGGGCTTTGCCTGCATTTTCCAATCTTCTCGACATGGATGGGACGGCCCGGCGTCTATGTGCAGGACCTCTATGTCGAGGACCGTTTTCGCGGCCGCAGGATCGGCGAGCACCTGCTGCGCCGGGTCGCGGCGCAATGCCGGAAGGACGGCGGCGTCTATCTCAAGCTGTCTGTCGATACCGACAACGAGACCGCCAAGGCTTTTTACGAACGGTTGGGCATTGCCTGGTCCAGCTACGAGCAGGTGCAGAAGATCGTCGGCGACGCCTTTTTCGCCTTCGCCGATGCACCGGAGGAGCCAACATGAAAGCCTTCTATGCCGAAGAACAGAAGCGCCACGACCCGAAGGCGTTCCTCTCCAGCGGCGCGCCGCAGCCCAATCCGGAAAAGCCGGAACGGGTCGAGCGATTGTTGGCCGGCGCAAAGGCTGCCGGCTGCACGATCGAACGGCCGCGGGATCACGGACTCGGCCCTATTGCCGCGGTACATACGCCGGAATATCTCGATTTCCTTCACCATATCTTCGCGCGCTGGCAGCGCATCGAGGGCGCCTCGGCCGAGGTCATCCCCAACATCCACCCGATCGCGCGGAACGGCTCCTATCCGGCCTCGGCGGTCGGCCAAGCCGGCTACCACATGGCCGACACAGCCTGCCCGATCTCCGGCGAGACGTGGCAGAGCGCGCTTTGGAGCGCCTGGAGCGCGGTTGAAACCGCCGAGGCGGTGATGTTGGGAGCGCCGGCCGCCTACGCGCTGTGCCGGCCGCCCGGCCATCACGCCTTTGCCGACGTCGCCGGCGGCTTCTGCTTCATCAACAATTCGGCGGTCGCCGCACAGGCTCTACGCAAGCAGGCAGCGCGGGTGGCGATCCTCGATGTCGACCTGCATCACGGCAACGGGACGCAAGGCATCTTCTATGCCCGGCCGGACGTACTCACCGTGTCGCTGCATGCCGACCCGGCGCGGTTCTATCCGTTTTTCTGGGGCTATGCGGACGAGCGCGGCGAAGGCGCCGGCCTCGGCTACAATCTCAACCTGCCGCTGCCGCGCAAATCCGGCGATGCGGCTTTCCTCGAAGCACTGGCGGCAGCGTTCCAGCGCATCGACGCCTTCTCGCCCGATGCGCTTGTGGTCGCGCTGGGCCTAGACGCCTTCGAAGGTGATCCGTTCGGCGGGCTGTCGGTGAGCACGCCTGGTTTTTCGCGCATTGGCGAGGCGATCGCCCGGCTCGGCCTGCCAACGGTCATCGTCCAGGAAGGCGGTTATCTCTGCGATGAGCTCGGCGACAATCTCACCGCCTTCCTCACCGGTTTTGGCGGCGCCCACAAGCGATGATCCGTCGGCGTGGCCCGCTCAGGATCGCTCCTGCCTCAGCATGGCGACAACGCGGTGCACGCTCTCCAGCGTCTCGTCGATCTCGGCTGCAGTGTTGTAATGAGCGATGCCGATGCGCACCACGCCCTGCTCGGCCGGAATGCCGAGCTGGTGGACGATCTCCCAGGCGTAGTTGTGGCCGGACCACAGGAAGATGTTTTCCGCATTCATCTGCCGCACGACCGTCTCCGGCACTATGCCTTCGACAGTGAACGACACCGTCGGCACACGCTCATCGATCCGCTTCGGATCGGTGATGCCGTGGATGGTCAGGCCGGCAATATCCGACAGACCGTCGATCAACTGTTGCGTCAGCGGGTTCTCGTAAGCGATTGAGACTTCGAAGGCCTTGGCGATTTTCCGCCGACGCGACCCTTGCGCGCCAGCTGCCGCTCCCAACTCGGCAAAATAATCGATAGCCGCCGACAGGCCGGCCATCAATTCAATTTGCAGCGTGCCGAGCTCGAAGCGCTCCGGCAAGGCATTGGACGAGCAACGGCATTTATACGGCTTAAGCGCATCGATAACGCCCAGCCTGCCCCACAAAATTCCCATATGCGGGCCGAAGAACTTGTACGCCGAGCAGATCAGGAAATCGCAGCCGAGGTTTTGGACGTCGATCAGACCATGCGGCGCGAACTGGACGGCATCGACGTAGACCAACGCACCAGCCCGCCTAGCGATGCCGGTCAACGCCTTCACCCGGTTGATCGACCCGGTGAGATTGCTGGCGTAGTTGAGCGCGACGAGCCGCGTCCTCTCGGAAAGCAACGCGGCGAGCGCCGCCTCCTCGATCTGCCAGCTCTGCTGGTCGAAAGGCAGCCAGCGCACGACAAGGCCAAGGTCTTCAGCCAGTTGCAGCCAGGGTGAGACGTTGCCCTCATGGTCCATGCGGGTGAGGATGATCTCGTCCCCGGGCTTCATCGTGCGGCCGAGCGTTCGCGACATGTGGTAGGTCAATGTCGTCATGTTGGCACCGACGATAATTTCCGGCGGACTTGCCGCACCCAGGAAATCGGCCATCGCCAGATGGGCCTCGTCGACAATGTCCTGTGCCGCAATGGTGGTCTCGAAGAAGCCGCCGAGGTTGGCATTGGTGGTCAGCAGGCAGCGTGACACCGCGTCCGCCACCGACTGCGGCACCTGCGTGCCGGCAGGATTGTCGAGATAAATGCGCCGGCGGCCCTTGTCGGTCAGCGACAAAGCCGGAAATTTCGCGCGCACCGCGTCGATCCGGAAGCCCATGGCTGTTCCCCTCTCCTTATGACGATCGGACAACCACGCCCGACGCATCAAGGGCACGGATTGCCGACGCGCTGGTGGATCGCATCAACGGCTTTCTGCATGTCCTCGGTCCAGACCACGTCGGCGGAAGAGAGCGCCATTTCGAGTTGCGAAATGGTGGTGGCGCCGATGATGTTCGAGGTGACCAAGGGCCGGTTCGAGACATAGGCATTGGCAAACAGCGCCGGCTCCATGCCGAAGGTGCGCGCCAACCGGTTGTATTCGAGCTGCACCTCGGCAGCATTCGGCGTCTCGTAGCGCTGGCCGCGGTTGAACAACTGCGAGCGCGAGCCCTGCGGCCGCGCGCCATGATCGTATTTGCCGGTCAAATAGCCTTGCGCCAGCGGTGAATAGGCAAGCAGCGACACCTGCTCGCGCTCGCAGACTTCGGCAAGGTTCACCTCGAAGGTGCGATTGACGAAATTATAGGCGTTCTGCAGCGAGGCGACGCGCGGGCCGAGGCCCTTGTCGGCTTCGGCAATGAAACGCATGACGCCCCAGGAATTCTCGTTCGACAGGCCGAAATGGCGGATCTTGCCGGCCTTCACCAGTTCATCAAATACGGCAAGCGTCTCGGCGATCGGCGTCTCGCCTTCCGGCACACCGGCGGCATCGGAGCGTCGCGGCAAGGTGCCGATGCGGTTCGGATTGGCGCCCCACGGCACGTCGCGTTCCGGCCAATGGATCTGATATAGGTCGATGTAATCGGTGTTGAGCCTGGCGAGTGACTTATCAATAGCGTCGAAGATATCGGCGCGCACCAGCTTAGACGAGCGGTCGCCGCGAAACCAAGTGTTGGCGGTGCGACCAACTACCTTCGAGGCGACGATCACTTGGTCCCGATTGCGCTTCTCCTTCATCCAATTGCCGATGATTGTCTCGGTACGGCCTTGTGTCTCCGCCTTGGGTGGGATCGGATAGAGTTCGGCGGTGTCGATGAAATTGACACCGCGAGCAAACGCCAGATCCATCTGGGCGTGACCGTCCGCCTCGGTGTTCTGCTGGCCCCAAGTCATCGATCCGAGGCAGATTTGCGACACGAAAAGATCGGTCTGGCCGAGACGGCGTTTGTGCATGGAGTTTCTCCGGCGGGAATTTTGCGCGGCTGCGCGAGGAGGAAGCAATAGCATACAGGAAAGCGCCGCCCGCTTCCAAGCCCACCGACGGCAGGCCAGGCGACTTTCCAGGATGCCGGCGAACGGAGTTTTTCGCTGCGTCTAACAAAAAACCGGCCAAGTGCCGGGACTGAGGCCTACGCTCGAAGCACCGCCGAAGTTTCGCCGGAACAGCCGAATTATGTCAAAAAAGATCAGGGCAGCATGGCTGCCATGCGAATGCTGCACTGCACAATTGTCATGATCTGCCTATATTGACGGCCGTGGAGGTTCAATAAGGGGCTTGAATCATGGGATTCTTCACTGAAATGTTCGCCCGTCCGCGTCCGCGGGAACAACTGCGTTATCGTGCGGCACTGGCGCTGCTCCATTCGATGAGCAATGCCGATCGCGCCGATATCGGCGTCAAGCCGGCCGATTTCCCGCGCATCGCTCGGGAAATGTCCGTACGCTAAACAGCGCGCCGTGAGAATCCCGCCGCAGCGGGATATCTCACGAGCTAATCTCAACGCAATCCGAGGAAGATCGACTTGCCCAATGGCACGCCGTTGTGGCGCAGGATGTCGTAGGCGGTGGTCAGGTGGAAGTAGAAATTGGGCATGGCGGCATGCAGCAGATACTGCATTCCCGGCATCGAAACCTCGCGCCCGGCAAGCCGCAGTTCGACCATCCTGTCATCTGAACCATCGAATTCGGCCGCCGAAAATGTCGCGAGATAGTCGAGCGTCTTGGTAAGGCGGGCCTGCAGATCAACGAAGCTCGTCTCATTATCCTCGTATTTTGGCACCTCACGCCCGGCAAGCCGCGACGGCGCGCCCTTGGCGTGATCGGTGGCAATCTGTACCTGCCTGGTCAGCGCAAACATGTCCGGCGCCAGCCTCGCCGTCAGATACACCTGCGGATCAATCTTGCGATCAGCCGCATTTTGCTCGGCAATGTTCAGCACATTGGCTAGTGACTTCAGCCTCGCCGAAAATACCGGCACGGATGCTTCATACATTGATATGGTCACAAGAAATCTCCACGGGGCCCTACTGCCTATGGCGAGAGGTAGCGCTTTCGCAGGCGATTGTTCAAGCGCCACCACGTCGCCGCGATCGATATGATAGGATTTTTTATCGAGTGGAGGTTCCCGATGAGACGCGCCCTTTTTGCAGCGACCGCCTTTATCTCTCTTGCCGTTGCCGGCCAATCGGCGCTCGCCGCAGACGCGCCTTATATCGACGACAGGTCGAATGCCGAGGCGGTGATCCGGTCGCTTTATAGTGCCATCAGCCGGCACGAATTCGCGCGCGCCTGGGACTATTTCGGCGACACCAAGCCGGCCAAGGATTTCAATTCCTTCGTCAAAGGCTATGACGGCACGGACACGGTCGAAGTGAAAACCGGTGGCGTATCCGAAGACGGGGCTGCCGGCAGCATCTACTACAGCGTTCCGGTCGCCATCCGGGCGACGGCCAAGGACGGCAGCGAGAATGTCTTTGCCGGCTGCTATACGCTGCGCCAGATCAACGCCTCGATCCAGGAACCGCCATTTCGCTCGATCTTCATCGACAAGGGTGCGCTGAAACCCTCAAAGGCCGATTTTGAGGATGCCGTGCCGGCAAGCTGCGGCGAAGGACCGCCGCCGCCGAAGAAGGACGCAGCGCTTGAGCAGGCCAACAAGGCGTTTGCCGCGACTTATGGCGACCAGTGCGACAAGGATCTTTTGGCGCAGAAGCCGGACATTTTCTCGATCCACTACAAGGACAAGGATGCGGCTGCCAGCGATCCCGAAAGCGAAACGCGGCTTTTCCATTTCGCCTGCTCGGCCGCGGCCTACAACGAAAACTCGATCTATTACATGAGCGACGACGTGCTTGGCGTAAGACAATTGCAGTTCGCCGAACCTGAAATGGACATCCGCTACGAGAACAATGACAGCGACGGCAAATTGCTGGGCATGACCATAGTTGGCTTCCAGACCTCCGGCTGGGCAACCAATTCCGATTACGACGAAGAGACCAAGACGATCACCACCTTCAACAAATGGCGTGGCATCGGCGATGCCTCTTCGTCGGGGACCTATCTGTTTCGCAACGGCGATTTTTCCCTGGTCCAGTACGACGTCGACGCGTCTTATGACGGCGAGGAAAATCCGCAGACGGTCGTCGACTACAATACCGCGCCTTAAGGGGCCTTCGACAACATCCAGTTGAGCGTGCCGCGCCAGTCGGTCATGCGGATGGGCGTGCCGTGCGTGCCGGTCTCGAAGCGGACGAAGCGCGTGGGATAGCTCTTCGATTTGGCCAGGATGGAGCGGAAGAAGGCTTCCTGTTTCTCGATTGGAAACACCGGGTCCTTGCTGCCTTGGCCGAAGAAGACCGGCACACGACGCTTGAAGGCGGGGCTTGAGAAGAAACTCTCGTCCCATAGCGAGCCGAGCAGCAGCAGCCCGTCGATGCGCCGGCCGGTATCATTGCGGGCGGCCAGCTTCCAGCATAATGAGCCGCCCATCGAGCCGCAGGCGACGAAGATTTTTGCGCTCGGCGATTGTTCGGCATAGTGGTCGATCAGCGCGGCGATCTGGGCGGCACCTGTGTCGCCGAAATCGGAAAAGTCCGGCGATAGATAGAGACCGCCGTTGCCCGCCATCAGGTTCTTGATGCGATTGAAATTACCGCCGAAGGTAAAGTCGTCGGTGCCCTGCTTACGGCTGCCGCCCTGCCCGTGCAGATAAAGCACGATGATGCTGGCGCCCCCGGTCTTGCCGACGGCAATGTGGCGGACATCGCCGGCGTCGGTCTTCAGCAAGAGATCCTGCTGCACCTTGCGCACGCCGGTTTCGGTGTATTGCGCGTGCACACGACGCTCAGGCACTTCGTCACGAGCGTTGATGTCGCGCAGCTCACGATAATCGACCACCGTATAGGCGCCGTTGCTCTCGGACGAGAGTGTGACCGGATAGGCGAACAGATCGTCCTTGAAGGGTTTGAGTTCGAGAGCGTTGGCGTAGGCGACACAAAAGAGCTGCAAAAGAATCGCCATCGGCAGGGCCGGGAGGCCAGAGGGGGGCAAGCGGAACCGGAAGCAGGAACGAAAGGCCATCCCTCAGCCATGCGTTTTTCGGCTTCGGTTTGTCAATCCTGCAGCACGCCGCCGGCGCCTTCCAGCGCCTCGCGCGTGTCGACATCGATCGCTGCCCCTTCGCCGATCTCGACATCGATGACGTCGAGCCCTTCGGCCTCGACCAGATGGCGGGCGCCGGTATCGCCTTGGAGGTGAGCGATCGCGGCAAACAGCGAACGCGGCAGCAGCACCGGATTGCCGCGCCGCCCAGCGTGCGAGGCCCGCACCACCGATCGGCCTTCGGACCTGCGGAACGCCTCGATCAGCCTGTCGAGGTCGGCCGAGGCGACGCCGGGCATATCGCCGAGGACAATCATGGCGCCGGCGGCGTCGCCGGAAATCTTGGCGATGCCGGCCTTTAGCGACGAAGACAGACCCTCGGCGAAATCCGGATTGTCGGCGAAGGTCACATCGAGGCCAGACAGTGCACTGCGCACGCGCTCGCTCTGGTGGCCGGTGACGACGATGGTGGCCGCGGCTTTCGAACCGACTGCGCGTTCGGCGGTGCGGCGGACCAGAGGCTTGCCATCGAACAGTGCCAAGAGCTTGTTCGGCCCGCCCATGCGGCTGGAGCGGCCGGCGGCCAGAAGCACGATCTCGACCTTTGGTTCGGCTTTGGCCGGCAACGGCTCGCGCGGTTGCGGCCGCGTCGGAATTTCCATCAACAGCCCGCCGACACCCATGCCGGCAATATCCCTGGCGGTCACGTCGAGACCGGCGATCAGCCGGTCGAGCACCCAGTCGAAGCCGTTCTCCTTGGGACTGCGGGCGCAGCCCGGCGCACCGATGATGCGCTTGCCGCCGAGTGTGCCGAGCACCAGCAGATTGCCGGGATCGACCGGCATACCGGCGCGGATGACAGTGCCGCCGGCCCTTTCGATCGCAGCAGGAACGACGTCGCCGAAATCGGCCATCGCCGAAGCGCCGAAGATCACCACCATATCGTTGTCGCGGATCAGCGAGGCCGCAGCCTCGGCGACGGGGATAATTTCATGCGGCGTTCGACGCTCCGCCGTCAGCCTGCCGCCCGAACGCGCCAGGCGTGCTTCGGTGACGCGCAGCGTCTTGTCGAGCACGCTGGGTTTGATGCCGGGCAGCACCGTCTGGATGACGCCGACGCGCACCGGCTGATAGGCGTTGACCGCAAAGATCTCGCCGCCCGCGCAGATCCTTGCCACCGCATCGACCAAAGCGGAGGCGACCGCAAACGGAATGATCTTCACCGTTGCTACCATCTGACCTTTTTCGACCGGCGCATGCTGCGCGAGCGTGGCGATGGTGATCGTCGGATCGACGGCGTTGATGGCGTCGATCATCGCCGCGTCGACGGTGAACATGCCGGCAGCCTGCGCGTGGAGGTTGACCCTACCTGTCGCGGCAGGCTTCGCCTCGATGTTGCGATGGATCATACATGCGGCGATCTTTTCAGCGGCGACGTCCTCGCTGAGATCATCGGGCGCCAACACCGCCGCGACGACCTCGGAAATGCCAGCGGCCTTCAACAGGGACACATCCCCGGCGCTTAACCGGTGCGCCTTGCGGTAGCGGCGCTCTCCGGCTGTAGTGGCGTGCGCAAGCACTGCCCCTTCGGCCGCATCGATCGCAACGGGACCAAATTTCACGCGACCGCGCCTTTGGATTCGAGGCCGCGGGAGCGAAAGGCATGGATCGCTTGCGCCAACACCGCGACGGCAATCTCGGCCGGGCTGGCAGCTCCAATGTCGAGGCCGATCGGGGCATGAATGCGGGCGATCTGGTCGGCTGTCGCCCCCGAAGCCAGCAGGCGTTCCACACGTTTGGCGTGGGTCTTGCGGCTGCCGAGCGCGCCGACATAAAAGCAGCCGGCGTCGAGCGCCGCCTTCAACGCGAAATCGTCGATCTTCGGATCGTGGGTGAGAGCAGCCAGCGCCGTATAGTTATCGAGCGGCTGACGCGTCAGCACTTCCTGTGGCCATTCGGCATGCAGCGCGATATCGGGAAAACGATCGGGCGTGGCAAAGGCCGTGCGCGGATCGATGATCTCGACAGGATAGCCGGCGATCCTGGCCATCGGTGCCAGCGCCTGGCTGATGTGGACGGCGCCGATCACCACCAGGCGCGGCTGCGGCAGATGTGCGTTGAGGAAGAACGTGCGCCCCTCAGCTTCGACCGAACCGGAATTGCCCGTGCGAAATGCCTTGGCGACGGCCGCCCCGAGTTCACCGGCTACCCGGTCTCCCTCGCGCACGACACGGTCGCGGCCGTCGCCGAGATCGGTGACCAGGATTGCCGCGCGGCGGGCGCGGCGTTCGGCGTTGAGTGTCTTCAGCGCATAGGGATCCATTCGAGATCAACCCAATCTTTCTACATAGACCTTGATGCGGCCGCCGCATGACAGGCCGACTTGCCAGGCGGTCTCGTCTGCGACGCCGAATTCGAGCATTTTGGCCTTGCCGCTATCGATAACCTCGAGCGCCTCGGTGACTACGGCGCCTTCGACGCAGCCGCCCGAGACGGAGCCGTGGAAATTGCCTTCGGCGTCGATGACCAGGTGGCTGCCGACCGGCCGCGGCGCCGAGCCCCAGGTCTCGACCACGGTGGCAATGGCGACATCCTTGCCGTCCTTCATCCAGCCCTCCGCGATGATCAGCGGGTCGCGAGCCTCATCGAGATAGATACTGCGTTCCATGATTTCTCCCTGAGAGACATGTGGTTATGCGACGCGCTTCACGCCAGCCTCGATCCACCCGCGCGGGTCGACCGAACCCATAAACAGCACGGTTGCCAGCGACCGGTTCCGCCACATAATCCGCACGGGGCAACAGATCGAGCGTCTCGTCGATCATCCGCGGCGCCGGACGCGGTTTTCCACTCGGTCATTCTGTCTCCGCGGGCGCAGCCATCTGAAAGCCTCTACAGAGCGTGGTAGCCGCGGTTGTGATAGATCAGCGGCCGCAAGTTATCGCCGATGCGCAAACCTGTAACCTTGCCAAAAAGCACACGGTGCGTGGCCAGATCCTTGGAGTCGATCAGTTCGCAGTCGAAGACGGCGAGCGCGCCCTTCAGCGTCGGCGCACCAGTCGAGATCACGTCCCATTCGGCCAACGCGAAACGCTCCTCGACCGGCAGGCCGGTCATGCCGGAAAAGCCGATCGACAGCGGCTCCTGATCCGAAGCCAGCGTGTTCAGGGCAAATTTGCCGTTTTCCACGAACGGCTCATTCTTGGGATTTTCGCGATTGAGGCAGACCAGGATCGTTGGCGGCGTGTCCGACACCGAGCAGGCCGCGATCACCGTCGCGCCGCGCCTGCCGGCGGGGCCATCGGTGGTGACTACATGCACATGACCGGCAAAATGGGCCATCGCGTCGCGGTAGGCCTGCGGCCCGATGTCATTCTTCTTCAGCACCGATGATTTTCCACTAGTCAGAACCAACCGTTATATATGGGGGGATATTGCAGCCCACAAGCGAAGTGCTTGACGTATATCCTGGATTCCCGTGTTGCGCCAAAGCTGGCCAGCCTTTAGGTCTTGACGGCATTGGCGCCGGCAGAACACGCGATCGGCGCGGAGGAATTCTTCGCTCGCATGCGACCTTGGACAACCACAATAGCGGTGCTGGCCTGGCTCTCGGTCGCCGGTGGTGCGAGCGCCGAGAGGCTGCGGGTCGGCGTCGCGGCACCGCTGTCGGGGCCGTCGGCGATCCTCGGCAAACAGATCGAGGCTGGCGCGACAACGGCGGCTGAAGCGAACGACGCCGAAATCACGACGATCGATGACGCCTGCACGGCCGATGGTGGCGCCGCCGCCGCGCGGGAGTTAACCGCGGCCAAGGTCAACGTCGTCATCGGGTTTTTGTGCACCGACGCAATCGAGGCGGCTCTGCCGATCCTCAAGGATGCCGGCATACCGGTGATCACAGTCGGCGTTCGCACGGAAAGCCTGACCGACCGGCGCGCCAAGACGGGATGGCCGATCTATCGTCTCGGGCCGCGCGGCGACGACGAGCGCAATGCCGTCGCTGCCATCCTCACCCGCCTATGGCAGGCCGAGCTGTTCGCCATCGTCGACGACGGCACGATCTATGGCCGCGAAATGGCCGAGACGTTTCGGGCAGCCGCCGAGCAAGCGGCTCTGAAGCCGGTGTTCGTCGACACGTTCCGGCCGCAGCTCGACAACCAGATCGGCCTGATCGGCCGACTTAAGAAAGCCGGCGCAACGCATGTCTTTGCCGGCGGCGACGGCGATGATGTCGCCATTATGGGCCGGGATGCTGGCCAGCTAAATACCGGCATGGTGTTTGCCGGCGGCGAAGCGTTGCGCGCGCCGCTCGGCGATGTGCCTTATGCCATCGGCACGCTGATGATCGCGCCGCCCGAATGGGCCGATGTCGCCGACCCCAAGGTGCTGCAGAGCTTTGCCGGGCAAAACATCGTGCCGGAAGGTTACACCCTGCCCGCCTATGCCGCGGTCGAGATCGCCAAGTCGGCTTCGGCATTGACGCAAAGCTCAGGCGAGAGACTGGCCAACGTGCTGACCGCGCATGACTTCACCACGGCGATCGGACCGATCCGCTTTGACGAAAAGGGTGACCTGACGCAAAATCCTTATCGAGCCTACCGTTTCGACGGCGGCCGTTTCGTGCCGGCGGAGAGCCAATGATGTCCAGCACGGGGATGTTCCGTACGGGTCCACGCAATCTCATCACCGACGTCGCCGGCCTGCGTGTCGGCAATGCGGCGAATGCGAAGCTGAAATCCGGCGTGACCACCGTCATCTGCGACGAGCCGGCCGTGGCCGGCGTGCAAATCCTGGGCGGTGCGCCAGGCACCCGCGAAACCGACCTGCTCGAGCCGCACAATTCGATCCACGCCATCCATGCCGTGGTGCTTTCGGGCGGCTCGGCTTTTGGCCTTGACGCCGCGTCGGGGGCGCAGGCGGCCTTGCGCGAAAGAGGCATCGGCGTCGAGGTCGGCGGCTTTCGGGTGCCGATCGTGCCGGCGGCGATCCTGTTCGACCTGCGCAATGGCGGCGACAAGGATTGGGGCCGGTATCCGCCTTACCGTGACCTTGGCTACGAAGCCGCGCAAGCCGCCGCGATCGACTTTGCCCTCGGCACGGCCGGCGCAGGTAGCGGGGCTTTGAGCTCCGGCCTGAAGGGCGGGCTCGGTTCGGCCTCGACAGTGCTGGACAGCGGCGTCACCATCGGCGCGCTCGCCGCCGTCAACCCGACCGGCTCGGTGACGGTCGCCGGGACCCGCCATTTCTGGGCGGCACCGTTCGAGATCGGCGACGAGTTCGGCGGCTTAGGCTATCCCCACCCGATGCCTGACGATGCCAGAAAGATCCTGCTGAAGTTCCGTGACAAGCATGCCGCAGAGCAGGCGGAAACCGGCGCCAACACGACCATCGCCTTGATCGCCACCGATGCGGTACTCACGAAGGCCGCCGCCAAACGCCTGGCGATATCAGCGCATGACGGCTTTGTCCGTGCCATTTGGCCGACGCACACGCCCGCAGACGGCG
Organism: Mesorhizobium sp. M1142; assembly: GCF_040318565.1. Taxonomy (NCBI): domain Bacteria; kingdom Pseudomonadati; phylum Pseudomonadota; class Alphaproteobacteria; order Hyphomicrobiales; family Phyllobacteriaceae; genus Mesorhizobium; species Mesorhizobium sp. M1142. Next base: position 260,788 of record NZ_JAMYMK010000007.1, on the reverse strand, counting down.
ATCTGGTCTTCGCGCTGGCAACGGGCAAGAGCGGCATCGAGCTCAGGCCCAACGATGCAATCGATCTCTACGCCGCCGCCGGCGCCACGATGGCGCGCGCCATCAGCCGCGGCGTCTTTGCCGCGACGCCGGCCGAGGGCGATCTGTTCCCGGTCTGGTCGTCGCGCTGACCGCGCAGTGCTTATTCGGATTTGCCGTAATCAGACTGGACTTATGATCAGGTGGGGTCGGATTTTTCTTCCTCGAACGTGACCGCAACGTCTGAGTTTGCCGACAGCCGCACCTTCTGGCCCTCGACCTCGGCGACAAGGCTGAGAGGAATGAAGTGGTGATGACCCCTGTGAGCGCCCTCACCGCTGTCGCGCTTGGTCAGCTTGATGCGATCTCCGTCAACCTTGTCGACAGTACCGACATGGACCCCGTCGGCGCCGATCACTTCCATACGTTCGCGAATCTTGGCTGCATCTGTCATGGGGGTCTCCCTTATAGCGCCGCGCGCTTTTGAACGCGCAAAGGACGCTCTAAAACATTTTGAATCAATGCGCCGTACCTTCCGAAATCGATTCTGATTTTCGGAAGGCACGATGCGGTGAAGCTGCCGACAATAACAAACGACAGCCGGATTGGATGCATCGACTTTGTGTTTCAGTCAGCACGATCTTTTGACGGCATCGTGATAGGAATCTAACGGCGTCCACCGCCTGAATGGAATTCCCCATGCGAAATCTTGCTCTGTTTGCCGTCTGCCTGCTTGCCCAGCTTGCAACTTTGGCCGCCGCCCACGCAGGCGATGTCGCCGAGCTTGAGATCCTCGGCTTCAGCCGCGATGGCGGGGTCTTTGCCTTCGAGGAATACGGCGTCCAGGACGGATCGGGATTCCCCTATGCAAACCGCTATTATATCGACACGGCCGACGACAGTTTCCTGAAGGGCTCGCCGATCCGTGTCCGGCTCGATGACGAGAATGCCGCGGTGGACGCGGCGCGGCTGCAGGCCCGGCAAAAGGGCGAAGCGATCGTCAGTCAAGCGGAACTGAAGGCAAATCGCGGCATCACCGCCGGCTTCAACCCGGTGACCGAGCTTTCTGCCGATCCCTTCCGCATGGTGGTCAATCCGCGCCCGATCTTTTCGCCGGTCGACGAGCCGCTCGAGTTCCGGCTCGACCAGATCGGCATGAATGACACCGAGCGCTGCCAGAGCCAGGGCGAGATCAATGGCTTTCGCCTGCTGCGCATCGAGGCGAGGGACGGCGGTCAGACGAGCATTATTCACGAGGACAAATCGATCCCGCAAAGCAGAGGCTGTCCGAATGGCTACCAGATCGGCGCGGTTCAGACATTTTCACTGGATAGCCTCAGCGCCTATGCCGTGCTGATCGCAGTGCGCCAATACGGGTTCGAAGGGCCGGACTATCGCTGGATCGCGGTAACCGGTCGCCTGTGACGTTCCCCGCCATGCGCTATCGCGCCCTGCATCGTCTCCGCCGCGCTCTGCCGTCGCTGCGCACGGCATTTGCCGGTGCCTTGCTGTGGGCCATGGCGATGGGCGGCAGCGCGCTGCTCAATCTGCTGCAGTACGATTGGGAGACCCCGGCAAAGATCCGCTTCGTCTCGCTGCTTTATGCAGCCGGCGGTGCGCTCGCTTTCCCGATTGGGCTGTTCCTGGCGCGGCTCGTCTCGCTCGGACGCCACTGGGAGATCGCCCTCGCCGCCGCCTTCGTCTGCCTTCTCGCAGCGACGATTGTCGTCACCGGCGGCCTCTTTGGGCTGCAATACCGCTCCTACTATGTCCAATGGCATGCGCCCGCGTTCACCATCACCTGGGTTTTCCAGTTCGTGTTCACGATGTTGACGGCACTCTACCAGTTCGTCGTCCTTGGCATCCGGCTGTATTTTCCGCTCGGTTTCATTGCGCTCGCTGTCGCCAGTGTCTGGTTTGCGCGCCAGCAACGTTGAGCATTTTGCCTGCCTCTGTTAGGACGCGGGCAAATGCTCTCGCAAGTCAGGACCGACTGATGATCCCTCGCTACTCCCGGCCGGAAATGGTGGCCATCTGGTCGCCCGAAACCCGGTTCCGCATCTGGTTCGAGATCGAGGCCTACGCCTGCGACGCATTGGCCGAGCTCGGCGTCATCCCGAAGGAGGCCGCCAAGACCATCTGGGAGAAAGGCGGGGCGGCGAAATTCGATGTCGAAGCCATCGACGAGATCGAGCGCGTCACCAAGCATGACGTCATCGCCTTTCTCACCCATCTTGCCGAATTCGTCGGGCCGGATGCCCGCTTCATCCACCAGGGCATGACATCCTCCGACGTTCTCGATACCTGTTTTGCCGTGCAGCTCACCCGTGCCAGCGACATCCTGCTGGCCGACATTGACGGGTTGCTTGCGGCGCTCAAGCGCCGCGCCTTCGAGCACAAGGACACGATCACAATCGGCCGCAGCCATGGCATCCATGCCGAGCCGACCACCTTCGGCGTCAAGCTGGCGCAGGCCTACGCCGAATTCTCGCGTTGCCGCGAGAGGCTGGTGCACGCACGCAAGGACATCGCCACCTGCGCCATCTCCGGTGCGGTCGGCACCTTTGCCAATATCGACCCATATGTCGAAGAATACGTGGCCAAGAAACTCGGACTGAAGCCGGAGCCGGTGTCGACGCAGGTGATCCCGCGCGACCGCCACGCGATGTTCTTCGCCACGCTCGGCGTGATCGCCTCGTCGATCGAGCGGCTGGCGATCGAGGTGCGCCATCTGCAGCGCACAGAGGTACTCGAAGCAGAAGAGTACTTTTCACCCGGCCAGAAGGGTTCGTCGGCGATGCCGCACAAGCGCAACCCGGTGCTGACCGAGAACCTAACCGGCCTTGCCCGCATGGTGCGCTCGTTCGCATTGCCGGCAATGGAGAATGTGGCGCTGTGGCACGAGCGCGACATCTCGCATTCCTCCGTCGAGCGCATGATCGGGCCCGACGCGACGGTGACGCTCGATTTCGCACTCTCACGGCTGACCAGCGTTGTCGACAAACTGCTCGTTTACCCCGACAACATGCTGAAGAACATGAACAAATTCCGTGGCCTTGTGCATTCGCAGCGCGTGCTGCTGGCGCTGACGCAAGCTGGCGTTTCGCGCGAGGACGCCTACCGGCTGGTGCAGCGCAACGCGATGAAGGTGTGGGAGCAAGGCGCTGATTTTCTTGAGGAACTTTTGGCCGACAAGGACGTTGTCGCAGCCTTGCCCGAGGCCGAGATCCGCGAGAAATTCGACTTGGGCTATCATACCAAGCACGTCGATACGATCTTTAGCCGAGTGTTTGGAGAGGCCTGATGATTTCGTCGGCCGGAGATTTCGATTTCCTTGCCCTGCCCGGGCGCGGCAACTCCGGGCCGGATCATTGGATGTCGCATTGGTGCCGGGTGTTCCCCAATTCGAGCCGCGTGCTGCAGGCCGAGTGGGACCGGCCTAAGCCTGGCGACTGGATCGGCCAGGTGGATGCCGCGGTGGCCGCCGCACCGCGCCGCGTCGTGCTACTTGCGCATTCGCTGGCGGTGGCGACGGCGGTGAAGTGGGCTGCCGGCGCCAGTCAAAGCCAACTCGACAAGGTCGCGGCGGCATTCCTGGTTGCCGCGACCAATGTCGAGGATACCGATCCCTCATTCGACGCGGTGCGCCCGTTCGCGCCGATGCCGCTGAAGCGCCTGCCCTTCCCGGCATTGGTGGTGGCGAGCCGTAGCGACCCGCGCGTCACTTTCGACAAGGCGACCGCTTTTGCTGCAGCCTGGGGCGCGGATATCGCCGATGCCGGCGATCTCGGCCATATGGGAAACGAGGCCGGCCTCGGCCTGTGGCCGGCGGGCCTGCTGATGCTTGGCCGCTTGCTTGAAAAGGCGAAGCTCTAACCGAACTACGCCTTGCCGGGAACGGTCCTGATCACCGTGCCCCACGGATCCTCGCGGGTCGTTGCATCAGCCACATTGTCCGAACGCATCTCGACCCAGGCCAAGCCGGAGCGGGCGGGATCGCGGCGGCCGGCACCCGCGCTCTGCCACGCATTTGCGCCAATGTGGTGATGGTAGCCGCCGGACGACAAGAATACCGCCGCGCCACCGTATTTTGCCACGGTGTCGAAACCGAACTCCTGATGCCACCATGCTTCGGCTTCTTCCGGCCGGCCGACCCGCAGATGGACGTGGCCGATAAAGCTGTTTTCCGGCGCGCCCTGCCAGCCGACGTCACCGGCCGGCACTTCGGCAATGACCGACGGAATGTTCAGCCGCTCCGTCGCCATCGCGATCTTGTCGCCATTCCATTTCCAATCCTGGGGGCGGCGGTCGGCATAGATCTCGATGCCGTTGCCTTCCGGGTCGGTAAGATAAAGCGCCTCGCTGACCAGATGATCGGACGCGCCCTCGATGCCAATCTTGCCCGCGATGGCGTGGTTGATCCAGCGGCCGAGATCGACCCGGCTAGGGAGCAGGAAGGCGGTGTGGAAAAGACCGGCGCTGCGCGGGTCATCGGGTTTCGCAGCCGGATCCGCTTCGATGTCGAGCAAAGGGCGATTGACTGCGCCGAGCGTAATCGTGCCGCCGGCGCGGCTCAGTTCCTGCAAACCGACGACTTTGCGATAGTAGGCAGCGAGATTTTCTGCATCGCGCGCCCGCAAGCCGACGCGGGCAACGCTGACCGGGGTCGTTGCGGCAAAAGGCAGTTCGCTCATCAAAGTGCTCCGTTCCGCCGGCGCTCGACAAGCTTCCAACGGAGGAACCCGGCGCCATCAATCATTCTACGCCGTGTCCGTGCCAAAATCTCGGAACAGCCATTCTTTCCTGGCGACAGATCGTCGATCGCTATCGTTCACACAAGAGCGCAAGAAGCGAACAAGGTGTTCACAATAGCGAGCAGACCGGGCTCATGAGAGGTGCGTTTGCATGTCGCTGTTGAGTTTATACCCGGTTGCACCCGACAGCGCCTCTCGCTACATGCGCGCCATGAAAGTCAGGGAAGCAGATATTCTCATCGTGCCGGGCTACACCAATTCCGGCCCCGATCATTGGCAGAGCCGCTGGCAGGCGAAACTATCGACAGCGCGCCGCGTCGAACAGACGGAATGGTCGAAGCCGGTGCGCGAGGATTGGACGGCCGGTGTCGCCAAGGCGGTTAACGAGGCGGAGCGGCCGGTCGTCATTGTCGCTCACTCGCTTGGCGTCGCCGCGGTCATCCAGGCATTGTCTCGGTTCGAGCGACCGGTCGCCGGCGCTTTCTTCGTGGCGCCGCCCGATGTCGCCAATCCAAAGATAAAGCCGAGGCACCTGATGACCTTCGGTCCCTATCCGCGCGATCCTCTGCCATTTCCGTCGGTGGTGATCGGCAGCCGCAACGACCCGTTCTGCGCCTTTGGCGTCGCCGAGGACATTGCCGCGGCCTGGGGCTCGCTGTTCATCGACGCCGGCGATGCCGGTCATCTCAACGCGGATTCCGGCTTCGGCCCCTGGCCCGAAGGTTCGATGACGTTCGCGAAATTCCTGACGGATCTCTAGGAAGCGATCGAATCCCTGACGCTGCTCAGCAGGGTCTTTGCCCCAAGCGAAATCAGAGAATGCTCCGAACCCATCGCCAGCAGCCGGTAACCCATCGACACCACACGACCGGCAATGGCCGGTTCCATCACATAGATCGCCGCATGCTTGCCGGCCTTGCGGGTGCGCTCGGCGATCGAGGCGACGGTCTCCATCATGCTCTCCAGCGTCGAACTGACGGTGGTCCCCTTCGACCAGGCGATCGAGAAATCCGACGGGCCGAGGAAGATGCCGTCGATACCCGGCGTGTCGAGAATGCCGTCGAGTGCAGCAAGCGCGGCGCGCGTTTCGACCATGGCGAACGCCATGGTGCGCTGGTTGCTGTCGCGCAGCCAGTCGGCATGATCGCCCTTGCCATGGCGCGGAAAGGCATAGGTGGGGCCCCAGGAGCGCTCGCCGAGCGGCGGGTATTTCATGGCGGCGGCAAACAGCCTTGCGTCCGCCACTGAATTCACCATCGGTGCAATCACAGCCTCGGCGCCGAAGTCGAGCGCGCGGCTGGCCATGTCGAAGCGGCCGACCGGGATGCGCACCAAAGCCGGCTTGTTGGCGGCCAGCACCGGCACAAGCCCGCGCAGCACGCTGTCCTCGTGATGGCCACCATGCTGCATGTCGAGCGTAACCGCGTCGAATCCTTGTCTGGCCAGTATCTCGACCGTCAAAGCATCCGGCACGCCTGACCATGCGGTGAACAGTGTCTCGTCGGCCGCAAGGCGTGACTTCAGGGACATTGGCGATTTCCTCTTTGGTTGCAACAATTCAGCCGGAAATGACCGCAAAGGCAAAGAAAAACCGCCCGGTTGGGCCGAGCGGTCGATTGGTCCAGCATTCGATCGGTATCGAGAAGGATCAGGTGTTCTTGATCTGCTCGATCGCCTGCGCCATCAATTCATCCATGGTGCGGCGGATCTGATGGTCCGACTGCTCAATGCCGGCCGCATCGAAATCCTTGCGTATCTTGCGGAAAACGTCGTGATCGCCGGCTTCCTCAATGTCGCTGACGACCACTTCCCTGGCATAAGCGTCGGCATCGGTGCCTGACTTGCCGAGCTTTTCGGCAGCCCACAGGCCGAGCGCTCTGTTGCGGCGTGCCGCGGCCTTGAACCGAAGTTCCTCGTCGAATGCGAATTTGCGCTCAAAGCCCTCTTCGCGGTCTTTCATGCTGCTCATGGCATCCCTCCGTGAAATCCGATTCGTCGTGCCAATATGTGTTGCCGGAGCACAAACCAAAAGGGCGCCGGCCGGTCAATATGCTACATTGGTTGCTGCGCTGCGGCATTTCGGTCCCCGAAAGCGGTTGATTGAAAGGATTTGCCGATTGAGCAAACAGTGCGATTGGGATAGACACCGGCATTGAACCCCACCGTCGCCATCTTATTTTAGGCAGACGGACAGGAACTGGTCGCTTGCCGCCTGCCCGCAAATCCAGAGAAAAATCAGATGAAAAATCGCCGCCGCATTTATGAAGGCAAGGCCAAGATCCTTTATGAGGGACCGGAGCCTGGCACGCTGATCCAGTTCTTCAAGGACGACGCTACCGCTTTCAACAAGAAGAAGCATGAAATCGTCGATGGCAAAGGCGTGCTCAACAACCGCATTTCCGAGCACATCTTCAATCATCTCAACCGGATGGGCATTCCGACCCACTTCATCCGCCGGCTCAACATGCGCGAGCAGCTGATCAAGGAAGTCGAGATCATTCCACTCGAAGTGGTGGTGCGCAACGTCGCCGCCGGCTCGCTGGCCAAGCGTCTCGGCATCGAGGAAGGCACCGTGCTGCCGCGCTCGATCATCGAATTCTATTACAAGGCCGATGCGCTCGACGATCCGATGGTCTCGGAAGAGCACATCACCGCCTTCGGCTGGGCGAGCCCGCAGGAGATCGACGATGTCATGGCGCTGGCCATTCGCGTCAACGACTTCCTTTCCGGACTGTTCATGGGCGTCGGCATCCAGCTCGTCGACTTCAAAATCGAATGCGGCCGCCTGTTCGAAGGCGATATGATGCGCATCGTCGTCGCCGACGAGATTTCGCCGGATTCCTGCCGGCTGTGGGATGTGGCGACGCAGGACAAGCTCGACAAGGATCGCTTCCGCCGCGACATGGGCGGGCTGGTCGAAGCCTATCAGGAAGTTGCCCGCCGCCTCGGCATCATGAACGAGAACGAACCGCCGCGTCCGGCCGGGCCGGTGCTGGTCGCATCGACCGACGGCGTCAAAGGCAAGCCGCACTGACGGCTTGCCCGCTCAACAGGTGAACAGGAGCATGTCCAGCGTGATCAAGGCCCGCATTACCGTAACCCTCAAGAACGGCGTGCTAGACCCACAAGGCAAGGCAATCGAGCATGCGCTGTCCGCAATGGGTTTCGGCGGCGTCGGCCAGGTGCGGCAAGGCAAGGTTTTCGATGTCGAGCTTGCCGAGGGCGACAGGGCCAAGGCCGAGGCCGATCTGAAAGCCATGTGCGACAAGCTTCTGGCGAATACGGTGATTGAGAATTACGCGGTGGAGATCGCCTGAGGTGAAATCAGCCGTCGTCCTGCTCCCCGGCCTCAATCGCGACCGCGACATGATCGCGGCGCTGACCAAGATTTCCGGCACGCCGCCGGTCACCGTCTGGCAGACGGACACCGAAATTCCCGATGTCGACCTGATCGCCATTCCCGGCGGCTTTTCCTTTGGCGATTATCTGCGCTGCGGCGCCATTGCCGCGCGCATGCCGGTAATGCGGGCTGTCGCCGAAAAGGCAGCCAAGGGCGTCACGGTCATCGGCGTCTGCAATGGCTTCCAGATCCTGGTCGAGGCCGGCCTGCTGCCGGGCGCTTTGATGCGCAACGCCTCGCTGAAATTCGTCTGCAGCCAGGTGAAGCTGCAGATCGCCAATGCCAACACGATGTTCACCCGCCGCTACCAGCCGGGCCAGATCATCCGCGCACCGGTAGCGCACCATGACGGCAATTATTTTGCCGACGCCGAAACTTTGGCCCGCCTCGAAGGCGAAGGCCAGGTGGTGTTCCGCTATGCCGAAGGCACCAATCCAAACGGCTCGATCAACGACATTGCCGGCATCGTCAACGGCCGCGGCAACGTGCTCGGCCTGATGCCGCATCCCGAAAACCTGATCGAAGCGGCGCATGGCGGCAGCGACGGCCGGGCGCTGTTCGAAGGCGCCTTGGGCATCGCCGCTTGATGCCTTCAATTTTCCTCCTGGAGCGACGGTCATGAAACTCTATTCGCGGCCGTTGTCGCCCTATTCGTCGATCGTGCGGGCGCTGGCCTACATCAAGAACGTGCCGCTCAAGGTCATTGCACCGCCGCCTGGGTTTCCCATCCCCGAGGCATTTCGTGCCATCTCGCCGCTGAACCGGATTCCGGTGCTGATCACCGGCTCGGGCGAAACGATCGTCGAATCGGTGGTGATTGCCGAATATCTGGAGGAGCGCTTTCCCGAGCCAGCGCTGCTGCCCAAGGATTCGAAGGACCGGGCACTGGTGCGCATGTTCGCTCGCATCACCGACCTTGACGTGCTCGCCCCCACCATGAAGCTGTTTGAGCTCTATTTCGTGCCGCAGCGCAACGAGGCCGAGATCAAGGCACAGTTCGCCCGATTGCATCACGGGCTTGCAGCAATCGAGGCCCGCATGGCGCATGGCCCGTTCGCGCTCGGCGACGACATCTCCTTCGCCGATGCGTGGCTGACGCCGACCCGCTTCGTCTTCAACAATTTTAGGGCGACGATCGGCCGCCCCGACCTGCTTGATGCCTATCCGAAATTCGATGCCTATGAGCAAATCGCCTTGCAGCACCCGGCGCTGTCGCGCGTCTGGGGTGAGATGACGGACGGTCTGAAGATCTTTCTGTCCGAACTCGAGATGGGCGCCGCTTGACCATGCGATCGACACTAGCCCGCCTCGCCCTCGCCGCTTCCGCCGGTCTTGTACTCGCCTCCTGCCAGTCAGGCCCGAAGAGCACGCCAGCGCCGGCGGGCAAGAGCGCGTCACTGCTTGCCATGGAGCAGGTGGCAATAGCTGCCCACAAATGCTGGATCGCCAGCAAGGACCCTGCGTTCAAATCCTATCAGATGGCCAACGAACTGAATTCGTTCAGCGGCACACCGCGCTTCCTGCTGGTGCCGGCCAAACACTATGGCGGAAAGCCGTTGCTGGTCGTGCAGGCGCAAGGCAATTCGAGCCGCGTCGACGTATTCGGCCCATTGATGGCGGAACCGCTCGGCGCCCGCATCGGCTCGGACATTACCCGCTGGCAGACGGGCAATCCGGCCTGTGGCGCTGCTGCCTAGCCCAATGGGTCGCTTGCTGCAGATCACCGGTCTGGTCGTCGGCCTGGCCGGGCTCGTCCTGCAGCTCTGCATCACCGTCCCGGCATCAATGGAAGCCGGCCGCGGCTTTGTCGGCTCGCTGGTCTTCTATTTCAGCTTCTTCACCATCCTGACCAATATCGGCGCGGTGCTCGTCCATGCCTCGTTGCTGTCGTCAACGGGTTATGCCTGGTTTCCGGCTTTTGCCGCCCCACGGATGCGGGCGGGCGTAGCCGTCGCCATAACGCTGGTTCTCATCGTTTATGCAACGGTCTTGGCGCGGCTTTGGCAGCCGCGAGGGCTGTTCCTGCTCTGCGATGTGCTCTTGCACTATGTGACGCCGGTGTTGTTCGTGCTGTGGTGGCTTGTGGCGGGCGCCGACGGCTCGACGCGGTGGCGTGACATCTCCTGGTGGATGATCTATCCGATCGCGTATCTGGCCTATGTACTGGCGCGGGCGCCAATATCGGGCGAAGTGCCCTACCCGTTCCTCAACGTCGCCAAGAACGGCGCGACCAGCGTCGCCGTCTCGGCCGTGGCCATCACGGGGCTTTTTCTCGTGCTATGTATTGTGGCGGTGCTTGTGGACCGCGGCGTCGCGCGGCTCAGGACGGCGAGCGTCCGCTGAAGCGCTCGAACGCATCAGTCCCAGAACAGCCTTAGACCTTCACGATGGGCATCGCAGCGCGAGATACCGATGTCCTTGAGCTGATCGTCGGTCATCTCGAGCAGGACCAGCCGACTGCGCCGGCGCTCCAGCAGACCATCGATCCATCGGACGAATGACGTGACCACTTGCACGATCCGGCGAACATAGGATCTCCGGCCCGACGAGCGGCTTCCGGTCAATTCAACTGCCGCGTAGCGGATTGTCTCTATTGTACCCATTGTCTTTCTGCTAAGATTGCAATTGTGCCTTTCGTGCGGCCCGCTTCATATGTATTGACTCCCATTTCGGTGCAATGTAAAAAATTGTCACCATGACAACTTGGCTTCCGGACCTGACCGCCCGCACCGGCCCGCTCTATCAGCGGCTTGCCGATTCCATCGAGACGGACATCGACCGCGGCCTGATCGGTGCAGGGGCAAAGCTGCCGCCGCAGCGCGATCTGGCATACGACATCGGCACGACCGTCGGCACGGTCGGCAGGGCCTATCAATTGCTGCGCGAGCGGGGACTGGTCAGCGGCGAGGTCGGCCGCGGAACCTATGTTATCGCTCAACAGTCGGAGAGCGCAAAGCCGGATTTCCTGGGGCCGGTCGAACAAGGCACACGCTATATGGATGCGCCCGGCGACAAGCTGCGCTTCGATAGCACGGCCGCACCGGATGTCGGCCAGGGTGCCATCGTCGCCGACGTGTTGACACGCACGGCGCAAGACCATCCGCATGAGATTTCAAGCTATACTCGTGATTTCCCGGACCGCTGGTTGGAAGCGGGGAGGCGCTGGTTGTCGCGCAATTCCTATCGCCCGGCGGCGGATGCAATCGTTCCCACGCTCGGCACCCACGCCGCGGTGATGGCAACCATTGCGGGACTCACCGCCCCCGGCGACTATGTCGTCTTCGAGCACCTCACCTATTCGCAGATCTCCCGCAGTGCCGGCCTGATCGGTCGCCGGACCGCGCTGGTGGCGGCTGACGACGAGGGCATAGATCCCCAGGATTTCGAGCGCGTCTGCGCACAAAAGCATCCGAAGATGATTTTTTTGATGCCGACGGCGAAGAACCCGACGCTGACAACGCTGTCGGCATCGCGCCGCGAAGCAATCGCGCATGTCGCCCGTCAATATAACGTCGTCCTGATCGAGGACGATCTCTATGGTGGACTGACCGATGACCCAACGCCTTTAATGGCCGAATATGCTCCCGAACGGACCATCGTTGCCGGCGGCCTGTCGAAATCGGTCGCGGCGGGTGTTCGCGGCGGTTGGCTCGCTTGCCCGCCGGCCTACCGTCACCGCATCCGGGTCGCCCATAAGATGATGACGGGCGGCCTGCCCTTTCTGCTGGCGGAGGTGGGCAGCCGGCTGGTGCTGTCCGGTCAGGCCGCCGAGATGCGCAAGCGCAGCATTGCCGAGATCGGTGCGCGCATCGCGATCGTGCGCGAGACACTCGACGGCTTCGACTTCAAGGCGCTGGACAATGTGCCGTTCGTCTGGCTCACTTTGCCCGACCCGTGGCTGTCCGGCACCTTCAAACAGGCTTGCCTCGAACATGGCGTGCTCATCGACGACGAGGATGAGTTCAAGGCAGGGCGTTCCGAACAGGCCTTTCATGGCGTGCGGTTTGGCATCTCGCAGCCGCGACAGCGGGACGATATCGCGCACGGCGTCGCGGTAATCCGGCGGCTTCTGGACGAAGGCCGCGCCGGCTACGACAGCTTTTCCTGAACCGGCTTGAAACCGGCGGGTCGAGTGGCGATCTTTCGCTACTTGCGGTCAGCTGTTGCTTTCCATCGTTTTAGTCATCCAACGGGGTGTATCGGCTGCATCGCTTGCGATAAGACGGGACTCGATCCCAAGGACACAATTGCCGATCATGACCATTTCCAATTCCGTGCCGATCACTCCTGAACTCATTGCCGCGCACGGGCTGAAGCCCGACGAGTACCAGCGCATCCTCGACCTAGTCGGGCGCGAACCGAGCTTTACCGAACTTGGTATTTTTTCGGCGATGTGGAACGAGCATTGTTCCTACAAATCCTCGAAGAAGTGGCTGCGCACGCTGCCGACCACCGGGCCGCAAGTCATCCAGGGCCCGGGCGAGAATGCCGGCGTGGTCGACATCGGCGACGGCGACTGCGTCGTCTTCAAGATGGAGAGCCATAACCACCCCTCCTATATCGAGCCTTATCAGGGAGCTGCGACCGGCGTCGGCGGCATCCTGCGCGATGTCTTCACCATGGGCGCGCGGCCGATCGCGGCGATGAACGCGCTGCGCTTCGGCGCGCCGGACCATCCCAAAACCAGGCACCTCGTTGCCGGTGTCGTTTCCGGCGTCGGCGGCTATGGCAATTCCTTCGGCGTGCCGACGGTCGGCGGCGAGGTCAATTTCGACGCCCGCTACAATGGCAACATCCTGGTCAATGCCTTTGCGGCGGGACTTGCCAAGACTGATGCGATCTTCCTGTCGGAAGCCAAGGGTGTTGGCCTGCCGGTGGTCTATCTCGGCGCCAAGACCGGGCGCGACGGTGTCGGCGGCGCCACCATGGCCTCGGCCGAGTTCGACGACAAGATCGACGAGAAGCGGCCCACCGTGCAGGTTGGCGATCCGTTCACCGAAAAATGCCTGCTCGAAGCCTGCCTCGAACTGATGGCGTCCGGCGCCGTTATCGCCATCCAGGACATGGGTGCCGCCGGCCTCACCTGCTCGGCGGTCGAGATGGGCGCCAAGGGCGACCTCGGCATCGAGCTCGATCTCGACAAGGTGCCGGTGCGTGAAGAGCGCATGAGCGCCTATGAGATGATGCTTTCGGAGAGCCAGGAGCGCATGCTGATGGTGCTGCGCCCCGAAAAGGAAAAACAGGCCGAGGCGATTTTCCACAAATGGGGCCTCGACTTTGCCATCGTCGGCAAGACTACCGACGATCTGCGCTTCCGCGTGCTGCACCAGGGCGACGAGGTCGCCAACCTGCCGATCAAGGATCTCGGCGATCAAGCGCCGGAATATGACCGTCCCTGGGTCGAGCCGAAGAAGCCGGCGCCGCTGGCCGGCGATGCACCGCAAGCCGACGTGGCCGAGGCACTGCTCAAGCTGCTGGGCGGACCGGACCTGTCCTCGCGCCGCTGGGTGTGGGAGCAGTACGACACGCTGATCCAGGGCAATTCGTTGCAGCTTCCCGGCGGCGACGCCGGTGTCGTGCGCGTCGACGGCCACCCGACCAAGGCGCTCGCCTTCTCCTCCGACGTGACGCCGCGCTATTGCGAAGCCGACCCTTACGAGGGCGGCAAGCAGGCGGTTGCCGAATGCTGGCGCAATCTTACCGCCACCGGTGCTCTGCCGCTCGCGGCCACCGACAACCTCAATTTCGGCAATCCGGAACGGCCGGAGATCATGGGTCAGTTGGTCGGCGCGGTGAAAGGTATTGGCGATGCCTGCAGGGCGCTCGGCTTCCCGATCGTCTCCGGCAACGTCTCGCTCTACAATGAGACCAACGGCCAAGGCATCCTGCCGACACCGACCATTGGCGGCGTCGGATTGATTGCCGACTGGTCGAAGATGGTACGGATCGGTTTTGCCGCCGAAGGCCAGATGATCGTGCTGGTCGGCGCGCCGAGCATGTGGGGAACGCATCTTGGCCAGTCGGTCTATATGCGCGACATTCATGGCCGCGCCGACGGCCCGCCGCCGCCGGTCGATCTCGGCCACGAGAAGCGGGTCGGCGACCATGTGCGGGCACTGATCGCCTCCGGTGTCGTTACCGCGGCGCATGACGTTTCCGATGGCGGCATCGCGGTGGCGCTGGCCGAGATGGCGATGGCCTCCGGCATCGGCGCGACCATCCCCGGCCTGATCGGCACAGATCCAATCCCGGTCTGGTTCGGCGAGGACCAGGGCCGCTATCTCTTGACGCTGTCGATCGACCCGCAGAGCGAGCAATGGGACGCCATTCGCGAACAGCAAAACAAGCTCGGCGTTTTTGCGCCGTGGATCGGCTCGACCGGCGGCAGCGAACTGAAGCTGGGCGAGGCGCGTGCGATACCGGTCAGCGAATTGACTGCCGCCCACGAATCCTGGTTCCCTCGCTTCATGGCAAATGAGGTCGTGGACCCGTGATGTGATCGAGTGGGCCCCTTTCCCTGTGGTTCATCCGCCATTTCGACCATATCTATGAGATCACGACCTGAACAAGGAATCCTCACATGGCAATGGACGCCCACGACATCGAACGGCTGATCAAGGAAGGCATTCCGGACGCCAAGGTGACGATTCGCGACCTGGCCGGCGACGGCGACCATTATGCGGCTGAGGTTGTGGCCGAAAGCTTTCGCGGGAAAAGCCGCGTCCAGCAGCACCAGATGGTCTATGACGCGCTGAAGGGCAACATGGGCGGCGTGCTGCACGCGCTTGCCCTGCAGACCAGCGTGCCGGACTGAGCTCTCTTGCAGTTACCGGCTCGCAAGCTTCTTACCGGTCACGGCGATGATCGGCCCGGCTGGATAGTTTCCACCCACAATCATCCGCTCGCCGTTCGACAGCGCCGAAACGGCCCCGTCGAAGAAAAGCGCGCTGGGACAATCGAGCGCGTCTCGAAACAGTCGGGCGAAGCTGCCGAGGCTGACCTCAGAGCGCGAGATCGCCAGCACGACAGTGTTTTCGTCACGCACGCCGACGCCATTGCGGATATAGCGCGATGTGCCGTTTTGCTCGAAGCGGGGATGAAGCCGGCCGTCGATCACCAGCATCGGGCCGGATTGCGTGGCAAACATCACGTCCAGTCTGGTCGCAACATAGGCGCTTGTCTCGATGACCGCCGCCTTGCCATCCTTCCGGACCAGGAAGACGCCGTTCGGTTTCAGGAAGAAATTGCCTTCGCTGTCGGCGAGGTTGATCGGCGCCTTCTCCCGGCCGTCCTCGACGAGAAGGCCGACCGGAGTCAGGTCTTGGTGATACATGCCGGCGTTCATGGCGAGCAGCACCGGCCGGCCCTGATCCGCCATCGCCTTGTCGAATTTGTCCAGTGAACCGAAAGCCTTGCCGTCAATGCCTGCGTGGAACACACCGATGTCATAGCGGCGCAGATCGATTTCGCAGACGACATAGGCGACCGCCTCGAAGCTCGCGTCGCGGCACGGCGCCGGTAATCCACCGCCGACGACGAGAGGTGGCTGCCTCGGCGACTTGGCCCACCAGATCAAGGACAGTGCGGCGAACAGAACGGCGAGGACGACCCCGGCGAGATACCGTCTTTTCATCACGCCTCGGGACAAATGGTGGCCAACGGCTTGGCCCAAGATCAGACCTTCCTTTGCGCCATTTGCATGGCAAGGCGGCAAACATCTTGTTTCGCGCAACCCATGGGTTTATTTGAAGGGTAATGTTCGAGCCTGACTCCCACAGGCATGAAAGGGTATTCCATGAGCGGCATCAACGATTACATTGACAATGAGGTGAAGGGCAACGACGTCGTTCTCTTCATGAAGGGCACCCCCGGCTTTCCGCAATGCGGATTTTCCGGCCAGGTCGTGCAGATCCTCGACTATATCGGCGCCGACTATAAGGGCGTCGACGTGCTGACGTCGGCCGAACTGCGGCAAGGCATCAAGGACTACTCCAACTGGCCAACCATCCCGCAGCTCTACGTCAAGGGCGAGTTCGTCGGCGGCTGCGACATCATCCGCGAGATGTTCCAGGCGGGCGAATTGCAGACCTTCCTCGTCGAAAAAGGCGTCAGCGTCAAAGGCGCCGCCTGACTTCTGTTTCTGCGTATGACCTTCCGACTGCGATTTTCGGGGGTCAAGCGATAAGCGCCGGGGCAGCCCCCACCTTGGCAAAAAGTTCTGCCCGACATCGGGGCAATCAACGAATGGATGCGTCGGCCAGCCGGCGCATTTTCGTTGAGGATCGGACTGGCCGTGGATCAGCAAGCACAAGCGCAGCAAAAGGCAAGCACCTTGCCCATTCCGCGCTGGGAATTCATTGCGCTGTGCGCGGCGCTGATGGCGCTCAATTCGCTGGCCATCGACATTATTTTGCCGGCGCTGCAGCAGATCGGCGCTTCGCTTGGCGTCGAAAATGAAAACCACCGGCAATATGTGGTCACCGCCTATATCCTTGGCTTTGGGGGCGGACAGCTGTTCTTCGGGCCGATCTCGGACCGTTTCGGGCGCCGCGCGCCTCTTGTCGCAGGGCTGGTGATCTACGTCGTCGCGGCCGGCGCTGCGGCAATCGCCCCGTCATTCGCCACGCTTCTGCTATGCCGGGCCGTGCAAGGCATCGGCGCGGCGGCGACGCGCGTCATTGCCGTCTCGATCGTGCGCGATACGTTCGACGGAAGGCGCATGGCCGAAGTCATGTCCTTGATCTTCATGGTGTTCATGGCCATTCCGGTGGTCGCGCCCGGTATCGGCCAGTTCATCATGCTGTTTGCGACCTGGCATGTGATCTTCGTCACCATGGCAGCCGGCGCGCTGATCGTGTCCGCCTGGTCGCTGCTGCGCCTGCCCGAGACATTACATCCCGAATATCGCCGGCCGCTGACGCTGTCCTCCATCATCGGCGGCTTCCGCATCGTTCTCACCAACCGCATCGCGCTCTGCTACGCCTTCGCCAGCACCTTCATCTTCGGCGCCATGTTCGGCTTCATCGCCTCGGCCCAGCAGATCTATGTCAGCGTGTTCAATGTCGGTGAGATGTTCCCGGTCATCTTCGCGGGGGTTGCCGGCGTGCTTGCGTTTTCGAACTACCTCAATTCGCGCCTCGTCGGCCGTATCGGCATGCGCCGCCTGTCGCAAAGCGCGCTGCTGCTGTTTCTGGCAATCAGCCTTGCCTGGCTGGTCGTTTCCATCGAAATGAAGATGCCGCTATGGCTCTTCATTGCCTTCTTTGCCTGCGCCATGGTCCCGTTCGGCGCGCTCGGCGCGAACTTCAACGCGCTCGCTATGGAGCCGCTGGGGCACCTGGCCGGCACTGCGTCGTCGATCCTTGGGTTCATGCAGACATTTCTTGGCGGCATTCTCGGCACGCTAATCGGCCAAGCCTTCAACGGCACGGTGACGCCGCTGGCCGCCGGGTTCTGCAGCGTGTCGGTGGCGGCGCTGCTGATGATCCTGCTGGCCGAGCGCGGCAGACTATTCCAGCCGCATAACCCGCCGGTTTAATACACATTGCGCGTGCGCCTATGATGCACCCTCACTGACCGCGGTGAAGCGAGGGAACAGCGTACGTCCTGCGATTGCTCCACCCATACTGTCGGAAACGGGCAGTGGAAGAGCCTTGTCGAGCGCCTCGAGGACGGAAGCCACAAAGGCCCGGTTGAGCGGACCATCGTCCCCTAGATGGGAGAAAGTGGCGCGCGGCTTGCCAATAAGCGTGCCGTTTCGGCGAATTGAGAACTGCAGCGTCAGGGTCATGCCCGCGGTTCCGGGCGGCGGCTTCCAACAGGCGAAGATTGCGGAGAACATCTCGTCTATGGTGTCGACGGAGTCGGGACTGCGACATGCGCGTTCCCCAGCTCTTGCTTCATTGACACCGGCAACCAAGGCAAGGGCAAAGGCCGTTGCAACAATTGCGGACCGAGGTTTCATTCGAGATCTCCGGTTTCGCACAAGATTGGACACCTTTGGCAGCGAAGAGCTATTCCGCCCAGAGCTCGCGGCGCAGCTCCCGCCAGCTCTCACGGTCCGGCGCGACCAGCAAGCCACCCCCGACATGCGACGGCAGATAGGCGCTGCCGTCGAAGCGCGCGGCATGGCCGCCGGCCTCCGCATGGATCAGCACGCCGGCCAAGTGGTCCCAAGGCATCAGCTTGTTGTAGACGACGAAATGGCCGTGGCCGCTGGCCAGCAGGCGGTATTCGTGGGCGGCGCAGCGATAATTGAACTGCGATAGCGACTTAGTCTGGTTGCGCGCCAAACGTGAGCGGTCCGGCTCGGGCACATAGTGCCATGAGACCGCACCGGTCATTTCCGACATCGGCGCCGGTTTGGCGACATGGACCTTTTCCAGATTGCCATGGGCATGGCGGATATGGCTGCCGGCGCCACTAACGCCGATCAGCCAATCCTTGCCGACGGGGTCGTGAATGATGCCGGCGACCGTCTTGCCCTTGACCACGACGCCAAGCATGACGCCGAACAGCGGCACGCCGGAGGCGAAGTTGAAAGTGCCGTCGACCGGGTCGATGACGAAGGCGAGTTCGGCATCGCCGAGACCGTCGAGCAGCGTCGGGTCGTCGGAGCAGGCCTCCTCGCCGACGATCATTGCGTGGGGATAACGCTGGCGCAGGCTGGCGGTGATGAGCCGTTCGGCATTGACGTCGGCCTCGGTGACGAGATCGGCGGCCGAGGTCTTGCGACGGACGTCGCCCTCGCTCAAACGGCGAAAGCGCGGCATGATCTCGGCGACGGCGGCTTCCGACAGAAGGTCGGCAAGCCAGTCGATCGCGCTATCTTCAAATGTCATCGGGACGCCTAGTAGTGAGGGTTTCGTTGAGGGCGGCGAAATCGAACAGTTTCCTGTCGAGCAGATGCGAACGCCGCACATTGGTCATGGCGCGGATCATCGTGTCCTTGCGGCCGGGCATGCGCTTCTCGATGTCGTCGAGCATCGCCTTCATGGCGTTGCGCTG
Source organism: Mesorhizobium sp. M1142 (assembly GCF_040318565.1). Classification (NCBI taxonomy): domain Bacteria; kingdom Pseudomonadati; phylum Pseudomonadota; class Alphaproteobacteria; order Hyphomicrobiales; family Phyllobacteriaceae; genus Mesorhizobium; species Mesorhizobium sp. M1142. Next base: position 241,609 of record NZ_JAMYMK010000007.1, on the reverse strand, counting down.
CAGACCTTCCTGGCTACCGCACAGATCGCACGGAATGATCGGGAATTTCATGGCGCCGGCGAATTTCTCGAGATCGGCTTCCGCACAATAGGCGAGCGGCCGCAGCACCATGACATCGCCTTCGTCATTGAGCAGCTTCGGCGGCATGGCGGCCAGGCGCCCGCCATGGAACAGGTTCATGAAGAAGGTTTCCAGTATGTCCTCGCGGTGGTGGCCGAGCACCAGCGCCGAGCAGCCCTCCTCGCGGGCAATGCGATAGAGATGGCCGCGCCGCAGCCGCGAGCACAGCGAGCAATAAGTGCTGCCCTCGGCCAGCTTGTCGGTGACCACCGAATAGGTGTCCTGATATTCGATGCGATGCGGAATGGCATAGCTGTCGAGATAATCGGGCAATATGTGCTTGGGAAAGTTCGGCTGGCCCTGGTCGAGATTGCAGGCCAACAGCTCGACCGGCAGCAGCCCGCGCCATTTGAGATCAAGCAGCACGGCAAGCAAGCCGTAGGAATCCTTGCCGCCCGACAGAGCGATCAGCCAACGGTCGCCGGGTCTCACCATGGCGAAATCGTCGATCGCCTGGCGGGCAAGCCGCAACAGCCGCTTGCGCAGCTTGTTGAACTCGACGGAGGACGGCACATCGGCAAACAGCGGATGAAAGCCGCCTTCGGCCTCGGCGATCGGGTCAAGCGTTTTGGCGTCTGGCTGCATGTTCACGGCGCGTCGGCCCTAAAGTCCTGTTGCCGCCCGCAGTAGCGCATCGGATCGAAAATCGAAATCGATTTCCGACTCACGTCCCTGAAAAGGACGAAGAAAGAAAAGGCCGCCTGGAGGGGCGGCCTTCGGTTTTGTCGTGACGAACGCGCCGATCAGCGCGAATAGAATTCGACGACCAGATTCGGTTCCATCTGCACGGCAAACGGAACGTCCGCCAAGCCGGGGATGCGCGTGAAAGTCGCGGTCATCTTGTTGTGGTCGGCCTCGATGTAATCGGGCACGTCGCGCTCGGCCAGGCCCACCGATTCCAGCACGATGACCAGCTGCTTCGACTTCTCGCGCACTTCGATGACATCGCCCGGCTTGCAACGGTACGAGCCGATGTTGACGCGCTTGCCATTGACGTTGATGTGGCCGTGATTGACGAACTGGCGCGCCGCAAAGATGGTCGGCACGAATTTGGAGCGGTAGACGACGGCGTCGAGGCGCGATTCGAGCAAGCCGATCAGGTTCTCCGAGGTGTCGCCCTTGCGGCGGTCCGCCTCTTCATAGACCTTGCGGAACTGCTTCTCCGAAACGTCGCCATAGTGGCCCTTCAGCTTCTGCTTGGCGCGCAGCTGCAGGCCGAAATCGGAAAGCTTGCCCTTGCGGCGCTGGCCATGCTGGCCGGGGCCGTATTCACGCTTGTTGACCGGGGACTTCGGGCGGCCCCAGATGTTTTCGCCAAGACGGCGGTCGATCTTGTACTTCGCGGATTCGCGCTTGCTCATCGCATTCCCTTTCAAAACAACACACCCGGAACCTTATGGTCCGGGTGAAGGAAACGCGCCCTCCTCTGGCCTCCGTTTTCGAGACCTGACAGGGTTTTCCACGCAACGCGACGGAAAACCCACGGGACACGTCATTTCAAACAAGACATAGGGAAAGTAAAACCGGCTGCCCAAACGTCTTGCACACATAAAGAAAACCACCGGGCATTGCGGCCCGGTGTTGGTGGGCTGGTTAAACGGAGATTTAACCGCTGTCAAGCTTCTGGCTGGCGCGAGTCGCCGAACCGGATAGTGTTACGGTTGTAGAACGTGCCGGATGTGGCGGGAGGTTGCGCCAGCGGCATCAGGAAGGGACTGAAGTCAGAGGAGCAGGAATTCGCATGAAGAAGTTCTTCCTTACGTTGGTAGGAGCCGCGGTGATGGCCGGCACGATGGCGGTCGCGCCCGAGCCAGCGCAGGCCCGGCATTGGCATGGGCACAGGCATCACCAGGTCTGCCGCATCGTGGTCAAGAAAAAGGTGGTGTGGCGTCACGGTCATCGCAAGGTCATCCGCTACAAAGTGCGGCGCTGCGGGTGGGGCTGGAACTGGTAATTTTCGCCCTCGCCCGTTGAGACTTCATGGCCCGCGGCTCAGCCGCGGGCCTTTTATTGACCGGCATCCGCCGCCAGAATGGTCAGTCGATCAGTGTTTCGACTTCTTTTCCGGCAGGCCTTTGCGCTTGGTCTCGGCGAATTCCTCGAGCTGTTTTTCGCTCATGGATTTATACATTCCCTTCGACGCACCTTTGAGCGCGCCCTTCTTGGTCTCGCCGCGCTTGGCTGACAATGCCGCGCCGGCCGCTTTCTGCTGGGCTTTTGAGGTGGCTGGCATGATGGTTTCTCCCGTTTCCGATGAGAGGAAAACGCATTGTCTGGTGTGATGTTCCCAAAGCGAAAATTGCTTGCGGTCAGGATATCGCCAGGCCAAATCCCTGCATCAGCCGGCGCGTCGGAAAATCGGCGCTGTTCGAGGTGAAGAACGCAAGGTCGGCCCCTTCCGGCAGTGCCTCTCTGCGATAAGCGGCCTCGGTATCGGCAAGCAGCGACAGCGCGCGGCGTGCGATCGCCTCGGCCGGGTCGAGCCAGTCGACCGGCCAAGGTGCTGTCTTGCGCATGCGGTTGGCCAAAAAAGGATAATGGGTGCAGGCAAGCACGACGATGTCGGTGCGCAGCCCGTCATGCTCAACGAAGCACGGCGCGATCTCGGCGCGCACGGCGTCCTCGTCGACAAAACCATCGCGCATATAGGCTTCGGCCAATCCAGCCAGCCTGTCGCTGCCGACCAGGCGGACGTGGCATTTCTGCGCCCACTTGCTGATCAGGTCGCGCGTGTACTGGCGCTTGACGGTGCCGGGCGTCGCCAGCACCGAAACCAGGCCTGAGCGCGTGCGTTCCGCCGCCGGCTTGATGGCCGGCACGGTGCCGACGAAAGGGTGGCCGGGAAACCGCTCGCGCAACGCATCGATGACCAGTGTCGAGGCGGTGTTGCAGGCGATGACCGAAATGGCCGGCGAAAACCGTTCGAGCAGCCTAGCGAACAACTCCAGAATATGTGTTCTCAGCGCCGTTTCCTCCCAGGCGCCGAAGGGGAACGCCGCGTCGTCGGCGACATAGATGAAGCGGCGGTCAGGCATCAGGACGCGCGCCTCACGCAGCACGGTGAGGCCGCCAATGCCGGAATCGAACATCAGGATCGGACGGGCGCTCGACGGATCGGTCATGGTCATTGAGTCACTAAGGGCTGGGAATCACTAAGGGCTGGGGAATTACAAAACGAGATCACGAGAGAAGGCCGGCCTATGCATTTTGCTTCGGCCAATGATGCTTTGTCCCGGCCGCTTCTATGTGGAACCATCATGGCCTTGATGCGGCGAGACGGGTCACACAAGGCCCCGCTTGCCGAAGCCGCCGGCCCGCGGCCGGCCGATTGCCGGAGATGCAGGTTGAGATGCGCGATGGTTCGACGGCACCGGTGCGGCGCGCATGGCGTAGGGCGGAGCCTGGGCCGTCACGCCGGCGGCTGACGCTGAATGGAGCGCCGCGGTGCCGCGTAGCGGCCCGGGCGGGTCGAAATCGTCGAAACTCAGGGATGACGCTATATCGGAAGAGCGACCGCCCGCCGGCCTGGCCGCCAAGATGACGGCCCACAGCCCGACAAGAGCTAATCCCAGCAGGTTAAGACCGGAATGCGAATCTTCGCCGTCGAATTTTACGACAAGAACAGTGCCGGCCTGCAGGATCGCGAACAGCGTCGAGAACACGATATACGACCAAAGGATCCAACCGGACCCTTGCGCGTCGCGGCTTCGACGCCAGGCGAAATTCGCGCGGAACAGAACGATCACCAGCGAGGCGACGAGAACGGCCGCGGCCAGCCCTTCCCTGGAAGGACCTGGTTTCGAATTGGCCAAGCCCTCGATGCCGATGGTCAGCACGACACACAGCACAAAGGTCGCGATTTCCGCAACCAGCAGAGTCACGGAATAGAAGAAAAAGCGAAGACGACCGATATTTGAGCTAAACATTCGAGATCCATCGTTTCGAAAACCATGGATCAAACCAAATAAAATTCGGTTACTGGTAAGACAGCTGCATTTGCGCGCCTAGTCTTTGTCTTTCGCCCTCGCAGCGCGTGCCGCGGCCGCCGGGAGCCGCCTTGGATCGTCGCCGGGCGATCCGTCGCCGCGCGGCATGGCCGGCGAGAACCTGTCCAGCGATGATATTATTCCGCGCAGCACCTTGAGCTCCGGCTCGGCAAAGCCGGGGCGGGTCAGCACTGCGCGCAAATTGTCGACCATCTTCGGCTTCTTCGCTGCCGGGCGGAAATAGCCGCGCGCCTCCAGTGCACCTTCCAGATACGCAAACAGGCCGTGCAATTCTTCCTTGGCAGCCGGCGGCATTTCAGGGCCGGAAAAGTTGGTCATGGTCTCGTTTTCCAGGCCGGACTTCATCCATTCATAGGACATCAGCAGGGCCGCCTGGGCGATGTTGAGCGAGGAGAAGGCTGGATCGACGGGGAAGGTGACGATCTCGTCGGCAAGGCCGACCTCGTCATTATAGAGGCCGAAGCGCTCGCGGCCGAACAGGATGCCGGTGCGCTGGCCGGCCCGCTGCCGCGCCCGCAGCGCCCTGCCCGCCTCGACCGGACCGCGCACCGGCTTGAAATTGTCGCGCGCGCGCGCCGTGGTGGCGAAGACGAAGTTCAAATCGCCGACCGCCGAGGCCAGGTCGTCGAACACCGTGACGGCATCGATGAGGTGGTCGGCGCGACTTGCGGCGGCACGCGCCTTGTCGCTCGGCCAGCCGTCGCGCGGATTGACGAGCCGCAGCTCGGCAAGCCCGAAATTGGCCATGGCGCGCGCAACCATGCCGATATTCTCGCCGAGCTGCGGCTCGACCAGGATGATCGCCGGTCCGGACGCAGGCGTTCCGGAGGCAAGAGGGGTGTCGGGATCCTGGGTAGCGGCCATGGTTGTCAGTGAACTGCTGTTTGCGGCATTTCGCAGTCCCCTGCCACATTTGGCGGCGAAAATGAAGCTTTGGCAAAGAATGCCGGCACTACGGCGCGGTTCGCCGTTTGCGCGGCCAAAAAGCCTTTGATATACGGGCCGCATCCCAGGGCCGGCAGCCGTGCGGGCAAGGCCGTTCCGTTCCCCAAAAGCGAGGCATTCTTTTCATGGCGAAGATCAAGGTGGCGAACCCGGTCGTCGAACTCGACGGCGACGAGATGACCCGCATCATCTGGCAGTTCATCAAGGACAAGCTGATCCACCCTTATCTCGACCTCAAGCTCGAATATTACGACCTCGGCATCGAGCACCGCGACGCCACCAACGACCAGGTGACCATCGATTCGGCCAACGCCATCAAGAAATACGGCGTCGGCGTGAAATGCGCGACGATCACGCCCGACGAGCAGCGCGTCGAGGAATTCAAGCTGAAGAAGATGTGGAAGTCGCCGAACGGCACCATCCGCAACATCCTCGGCGGCACCATCTTCCGCGAGCCGATCATCATGAAGAACGTGCCGCGGCTGGTGCCCGGCTGGACCAAGCCGATCATCGTCGGCCGCCACGCCTTTGGCGACCAGTACCGCGCCACCGACTTCCGCTTTCCCGGCAAGGGCAAGCTGACGATCAAATTCGTCGGCGAGGACGGCCAGGTGATCGAGCACGATGTGTTCGACGCACCCGGCCCCGGCGTCGCCATGGCCATGTACAATCTCGACGAATCTATCCGCGAATTCGCCCGCGCCTCGCTGAACTATGGCCTGCTGCGTAATTACCCCGTCTACCTCTCGACCAAGAACACAATCCTCAAGGCTTATGACGGCCGCTTCAAGGACATCTTCCAGGAGGTCTACGAGGCGGAGTTCGAAGCCGAATTCAAGGCGAAGAAGCTCTGGTACGAGCACCGGCTGATCGACGACATGGTGGCCTCCAGCCTGAAATGGTCGGGCGGCTATGTCTGGGCCTGCAAGAACTATGACGGCGACGTTCAGTCCGACACGGTGGCGCAAGGCTTCGGCTCGCTCGGCCTGATGACCTCGGTGCTGATGACGCCGGACGGCAAGACCGTCGAGGCGGAAGCCGCGCACGGCACCGTTACCCGCCACTATCGCCAGCACCAGAAGGGCGAGGAGACCTCGACCAATTCGATCGCCTCGATCTTCGCCTGGACGCGCGGCCTCACGCACCGCGCCAAGCTCGACGACAATGCCGAACTGAAGCGCTTTGCCGAGACCCTGGAAAAGGTCTGCATCCAGACGGTCGAGTCCGGCTTCATGACAAAGGATCTGTCGCTGCTGATCGGCCCCGACCAGCCATGGCTTTCGACCACCGGCTTCCTCGACAAGATCGACGAGAATTTGCAGAAGGCGATGGCCTGAGCCCGCGACATGGGCAAGCCCGTCGTCTACGGCGCGGACTACAGCGTCTATGTGCGCATCGTGCGGCTGGTGCTCGAGGAAAAGGGCGTCGGCTACGAGCTGGTGCCCGTCGACGTCTTTGCCGCGGACGGCATTCCCGGCTGGTACTTCGAGCACCAGCCGTTTGGCCGCATCCCGGCCTTCGAACATGACGGCTTTTGCCTCTACGAGACCGGCGCGATTGCGCGTTATGTCGACGAAGCCTTTGACGGCCCGGCGCTGCAGCCGGTCGGAGCCCGGCCTCGAGCACGCATGAACCAGATCACCGGCCTGCTCGACGCCTACGCCTACAGGGCCATGGTCTGGGATGTCGCGGTCGAGCGGCTGGAGAAAACGCCACCCGACGAAGCCGTGATCGCCAACGGGTTGCGGCAGGCGAGAACGGCATTGCAGGCGCTGTCGTCGCTGAAAGCCGGAGGGCCTTGGCTGTTGGGGACGGACCTGACGCTGGCCGACCTGCACGCTGCGCCAATCATCAGCTATTTCGTCAAGGTCGCCGAGGGGCAAGCCCTGCTGGCCGAGTCTGCCGAGCTTCGGGATTGGTGGACCCGCATTGCTGCGCGTGCGAGCGTTGCCGGCAGGCTGACTTAACTCTCGGGCGCATTCATGACTGAACTCTCCCACCAGGACGTACTGACGGTGGCCAGAATAGTCAGAGTCAACCACGCCGGCGAATACGGCGCGATCAGAATCTACTCTGCACAGATTCTTGTCGCGAAGCGTTTCTGGCCGGACTGCGTGCCGTCTTTGTCGCAGATGCTTGGGCACGAGCGCAGCCATTGCGCGGCTTTCCATGCAGCCATGCCGCTGCGACATTCCCGACCGTGCCGCGTGATGCAATTCTGGAGTTGGGGCGGCTGGCTGCTAGGCTTCCTCACTGCCCTGCTCGGCCCGCAAGGCGTCTGGGCCTGCACCGCAGCGGTCGAAGCGGCGGTGCACCGACATCTCGATGATCAGCTGTTCTTTCTAACCGGACGCGATCACGAGTTGCACGGCATCATCCTGTCCATCCGCGAAGAAGAGCTTGCCCATCTCCGTCACGCCGAAGAGCAGTTGAGGTCGCCTGGACCGTTGCTGAACTGCCTGCGCGCAGCGATCTCCGTTACCACCGACTGCCTGATTTGGCTGTCGACCTGGGGCGACTCGACGCGAATGACGCGTGCCCTGAAGGCATCAAGGCATCCCTGATGAGCGCTATGCCGTTCCAGCGGCGCTTCTTCCAGGCCACTGGCCTGCGCCATCTGGCCGCCGCCACGGCCCAAGCGCCATACCGTGATCTTGGCTGAGGCGAAGCAGCCACCGAATTGGCGAGCCGCTCAATCGGGAAGGTAGATTTCCGCCTTCATGAAGGTCTTCGCACGGCCTGTGATCAGCACGCGATCTCCGGCCAGTTCGCATAGCAAATGCCCGCCGCGCTGCGAGCATTGGAATGCCGATACATGCGTCTTGCCGAGCTTTTCAGCCCAGTACGGCACCAATGTCGCATGAATGGAGCCAGTCACCGGGTCCTCGGGAATGCCAGCTCCGGGTACGAAATAACGCGAGACGAAATCATGGGCTTGCCCAGGCGCGGTAATGACCAGGCCGAGAGGATGAAAACGTCCGATCCTGAGCAGATCGGGAACGAAAGATCGCACGGTTGTCTCGTCGGCAAGCTCGACAAACAGGTTCTCGAAATTGCGGAAGCTCGCAACCGGCCGCTGAGGCAATATCGCTTGCAGCGCCGAGGTCAGTTCGTCCTCGACGGGCCGCGGCGGAAAACACGGCAGATCGAGCTGATAGGCGCCTTCCCGCCGGGAAACCCGCAGCTCGCCCACCCGGGTGGCGAAGGCCATTTCGCCCTGACCATCGTATTCCGTAGTCAGCACATGGGCGGCCGCAAGTGTAGCATGGCCACAGAAGTCGACTTCATGAACCGGCGTGAACCAGCGCAAATCCCAACCCTCGCCACTCGGCCGCGCAAACGCGGTTTCAGCAAGATTGTTCTCGTTTGCGATGGCCTGCATCACGTCGTCCGATAGCCAGTCCTCCAAAATGAGAACGGCAGCGGGGTTGCCTTGGAAAGCCCGTTCGGCAAAAGCGTCGACTTGATACATGGTCAACGTTGCCACATCATCCCCGCTGCCACTTCGGCCTGGCCTTACTGGTGCAGATTCACGCAGCTTCCAGCGCCGCCTTCACCGCAGCGATCGCGTCTTCGGCCTTCGAGGCGTCCGGGCCGCCGGCCTGGGCCATATCGGGTCGCCCGCCGCCGCCCTGCCCGCCCAATGCCGCGGACGCGACGCGCACCAGATCGATGGCGCTGAAGCGGCCGGTCAGATCATCGGTAACGGCGACGACGACGCTCGCCTTGTTGTCCTCGCCGGCGCCGACAAAGACGACCACGCCGGAGCCGAGGGACTTCTTGCCGGCATCGGCCAGTGGTTTCAGATCCTTTGGCGAGACGCCCGATACCGCCTTGCCGAGAAAACCGACACCGGCAATGGTTTCGTTTTCCGCAGGCACACCAGCTGGCGAGCGATCGCCCAGCGCCAGCTTCTTGCGCGCCTCTGTCAGCTCCTTTTCGAGCTTCTTGCGCTCGTCGAGCAGCGCCTCGACGCGGGCCGGCACATCGGCCGCCGAAATCCTCAGCGCGGCGGCGGCCGCCTTCAGCCGTTTGTCCTGTTCGTCGAGATGCTTTCTGGCGGCCTCGCCGGTCAACGCCTCGATGCGGCGCACGCCGGCAGCGACCGCGCTGTCGGACACGATGCGCACCAGGCCGATATCGCCGGTCGCCCTGACATGCGTGCCGCCGCATAGCTCGACCGAATAAGGCCGGTTGGCCTTGGCGCCATGCAAGCCCGTGCCCATCGAAACGACGCGCACTTCATCGCCATACTTCTCGCCAAACAGCGCCATGGCGCCCTCGGCGATGGCGTCGTCGACAGACATCAGTCGTGTGATCACCGGGCCGTTCTGAACGACGATCTCGTTGGCCATGCGCTCGACCTCTTCGATCTCGTCCGGCGAGATCGGCTTGTTGTGCGAAATGTCGAAGCGCAGACGCTCGGGCGCGACCAGCGAGCCCTTCTGCGCCACATGGGTACCCAGCACCTCGCGCAGCGCCTCATGGATCAGATGTGTGGCGGAATGGTTCGCGCGCAGCCTGGAGCGCCGCGCGTGGTCCACCTTCAGCTCGACGGTCGCGCCAGTCTTGACAGTGCCATTGGCCACCCTGCCGAGATGGACGAAAAGCCCATCGGCCTTCTTCTGGGTATCGGATATCTCGATCGAGAACCCGTCGCCCGAAATGACGCCGGCATCGCCCATCTGGCCACCGGACTCGCCATAGAACGGCGTCTGGTTGACAACCACGGCAACGGCGTCGCCTTTGCCGGCACTGTCGACGGTCTTGCCGTCCTTGACCAGCGCCTCGATAAGGCCTTCCGCCTGCTCGGTCTCATAACCCAGGAATTCGGTGGCGCCGGTCTCCTCACGCACCGCGAACCATACCGTCTCGGTTGCGGCCTCGCCGGAACCAGCCCAGCTTTTGCGTGCCTCCGCCTTCTGCCGCTCCATTGCCTCGGTGAAGCCGGCAAGGTTGACCGAGATGTTGCGCCGGCGCAGCGCGTCCTGCGTCAGATCGAGCGGAAAGCCATAGGTATCGTAGAGCTTGAACGCTGTCTCGCCATCCAGCATGTCGCCGGAGGCCAGCTTTTCCGTCGCCTCCGAAAGCAAGCCCAAGCCGCGCACCAGCGTCTTGCGGAAACGAGTTTCCTCAAGCTTCAGCGTCTCGGTGATCATCTGTTCGCCGCGCACCAGTTCCGGGTAGGCTTGCCCCATCTCGCGGACCAGCGCCGGCACCAGGCGCCACATCAGCGGATCGCGGGCGCCGAGCAACTGCGCGTGGCGCATGGCGCGGCGCATGATGCGACGAAGCACGTAGCCGCGTCCTTCGTTGGACGGCAGCACGCCGTCGGCGACCAGGAAGCAGGACGAACGCAAATGGTCGGCGATGACCCGGAACGATGCGACGGTGTCCGCATCCGGACCTTTGCCGAGCGCCGACGATGCAGCGTCGATCAGGTGGCGGAACAGGTCGGTTTCGAAGACGCTTTCAACCCCTTGCAGGATGGAGGCCATGCGCTCGAGGCCCATGCCCGTGTCGATCGACGGACGCGGCAGGTCGACGCGCTCTTCCTTCGTCACCTGTTCATACTGCATGAACACCAGGTTCCAGAATTCGAGGAACCGGTCGCCATCCTCCTCGGGGCTGCCGGGGGGACCGCCCCAGATATGCTCGCCACGGTCGATGAATATCTCCGAACACGGCCCGCAAGGCCCGGTGTCACCCATTGCCCAGAAGTTGTCCGAAGTCGCGATGCGGATGATGCGATCGTCCGAAAGGCCGGCGATCTTCTTCCAGTACGAGGCCGCCTCGTCGTCGGTGTGGTAGACGGTGACCAGCAGCTTGTCCTTCTTCAGCCCGAACTCCCTGGTGATCAGGTTCCAGGCAAGCTCTATGGCGCGCTCCTTGAAATAGTCGCCGAAGGAGAAATTGCCGAGCATCTCGAAGAAGGTCAGGTGGCGCGCAGTGTAGCCGACATTGTCGAGGTCGTTGTGCTTGCCGCCGGCGCGAACACTCTTCTGGGCAGTCGTGGCGCGCGAATAGGGCCGCTTCTCCAGACCGGTGAAAACGTTCTTGAACTGCACCATGCCGGCATTGGTGAACATAAGCGTCGGGTCGTTGCGCGGCACCAGCGGGCTTGACGCGACGACCTCGTGACCTTCCTTGCGAAAATAGTCGAGAAATGCCGACCGGATCTCGTTGACGCCACTCATGAATACTGCCTTTTCGAGAGAACCGCCGGCTGCCGGCGGAAAATAGACATGGCCTTTTAGCGGTCGCACCGCAGCCTGTCCAGAAACACCAAACGGGCTCAAATCCCCGCTTTCACCAGCGCTTTGAAATGGCTTCTGCCCCGCCGTCAAACGCAAACCGCCGGCACGGGGCCGGCGGTTCGAAACGCATCGATTACGCAAACTCAAAATCAAAACATCAAATCGAAACCCGGCTGAGGCTCCGCGAGGCGTCGCCTGCCCTACATCACCCCAGCGTCGTCCTCGAAACCGTCGTCGCTGCTTTCGGAGCCGCCGTTTTCAAGGAATTTCTCGGCGATCAGCCCGGCATTCTGTCGCAGCGCCAGCTCGATCTCGCGCGCCGTGTCGGGATTATCGCGCAGGAACAGTTTTGCGTTTTCGCGGCCCTGGCCAAGACGCTGCGAATTGTAGGAGAACCAGGCGCCCGACTTTTCGACCACGCCGGCCTTGACGCCGAGATCGACCAGCTCGCCGGTCTTGGAGACGCCCTCGCCATACATGATGTCGAACTCGACCACCTTGAAGGGCGGCGCCAGCTTGTTCTTGACCACCTTGACGCGGGTCTGGTTGCCGACGACCTCGTCGCGATCCTTGACCGAGCCGATGCGGCGGATGTCGAGGCGGACCGAAGCATAGAATTTCAGCGCATTGCCGCCGGTCGTCGTCTCGGGCGACCCGAACATGACGCCGATCTTCATGCGGATCTGGTTGATGAAGATGACCATGGTGTTGGAGCGCGAGATCGAGGCGGTGAGCTTGCGCAGTGCCTGGCTCATCAGGCGCGCCTGCAGGCCGGGCAGCGAATCGCCCATCTCGCCTTCGATTTCCGCCCGCGGCGTCAGCGCCGCCACCGAATCGACCACCAGCACGTCGATGGCGCCGGAGCGCACCAGCGTGTCGCAGATCTCCAGCGCCTGCTCGCCGGTATCGGGCTGCGAGATCAATAGGTTTTCGAGATCGACGCCGAGCTTGCGGGCATAGACCGGGTCGAGCGCGTGCTCGGCATCGACGAAGGCGCAGATGCCGCCCTTCTTCTGGGCTTCGGCCACCGTGTGCAGCGCCAGCGTCGTCTTGCCCGAGCTTTCCGGCCCGTAGATCTCGACGATGCGGCCGCGCGGCAGGCCACCGACGCCAAGCGCGATGTCCAGCCCAAGCGAGCCGGTCGGCACTGTTTCGATCTCGACGACCTGCTCGTTTGCGCCGAGCCGCATGATCGAGCCTTTGCCGAAGGCACGCTCGATTTGCGACAGCGCCGCATCCAGAGCCTTTGATTTGTCCACCGCTTTGTCCTCTACAAGCCGCAAAGAATTCTGAGCCATGATACATCACCCCGTGGTCGTCAATGGAGGCCGGACAATCCCGCAATCCTTAAAAGAATGTACCTCGTTTGTTCTCATTTGTCAATGAGCGGCAAGGATTTGAAAAATAACGGATATCCATATTTGTTCTATTTTTGTTTCGTAAATTTGCTTCCCAATGCCTCCCGCCTCGCATGCGGCGCCGCTGCCGTCACCAACCGAATCGCACCCGCGATTGCAGGGTTCCGCCCAGCGACCTAGTCTCCTCCCGCGCAACAGCAAAGGGCATTTTGCCGGCATGATGAACTCCCCGACGATCCTGGCCGTGGGCGGCGCCTATATCGAGCGGCGCGGCCGGGTTGCCGGCGCCTTCGTGCCAGCCGCCTTGAACCCCGGCACGATGCGCGAGCATGTTGGCGGCGCCGTCTTCAACGCCTTGCGCTGGGCGGTGCGACGCGGCGCCTCGGCCTCGCTGCTTTCGGTGCGCGGCGGCGATGCCCTTGGCGACACGGTCTTGCGCGCCGTCACCGAGGCCGGCATTGCCGACCTGTCGGCGGTGTTCCTCGACCGGGCAACGCCAAGCCATACGATGCTGATCGATAGCGATGGCGGACTGATCGCCGGCCTTGCCGACATGGTGCTCTACGAGCTGGCGCTTCCCAAGCAAATTCGCCGCGCCAAGGTGCGCGAAGCTATCGGTTCGGCCGATGCGATCCTGTGCGACGCCAACCTGCCGTCGACCGCGCTGGAGCGGATGGCGGCACTCGCCGCCGGCAAGGCGGTGTTTGCGCTTGCCGTCTCGCCCAACAGAGCGGCGCGGCTGACGCCGGTGCTCGGACTTCTAGCGCTGGCCTTCATGAACCGGCACGAGGCCGGCGTGATCGCCGGCGTTGACATCGATGCTGACGATCAAGGCGTCATCGACGGCCTGAGACGCGCCGGCCTGAAAAGCGGCGTGGTCACCGACGGCGACGGTCCGGTGCTCGGTTTCGACCAAACCGGCGCGTTCTCGATCTCGCCACGGCCGCTACAAAAACGGACCGACGTTGCCGGCGCCGGCGACGCATTGGCAGGCGCCACGATCGCTGCCCTGCTGCGCGGCCTGACGCTGCGCGCGGCACTGCGCGAAGGCATTGCCGCCGCGGCGCTCGCCGTCGAGCGCGCCGCCTTCACCAGCGCCAGCTTTGCCGAGGCGCTGGCGCTCGTGCCCGAGGCGCGGGAACTGGCGTGAAATGCGGCCCGGAATTGCCGAAGCATGACGCAGCCTATTTGCCGGCGCGCCGTCCTGCCTCGTAGGCACGCCGCGCCCAGATCGCCATCTCGTCTGGATCGTCGAAAGCGCTGTCGGGAACGCTCCAATAGGGCATAGACACGAGCTTGCCGTGGCGCGAGTCGGTGTAGGTCCATTGCCGGCACCCGGCCGCTTCGAAATCCGGCGCGCTTTCGGCGTCCGCCTTCAGCATCAGTTCGCCACGGACGACGATGGCGACGATGACGCCGTCGAAATAGATGCCCTTGCCGCCGAACATCCTGCGGATGCTGACCGGGCCGAGGCCTTCGAAAAGCTCTTCTATGCGCTCGTTGTCCATGCGGCGATCATGTCACCCGGATTTCCCCTTGTCATCGACGTAACCGGCACCATCCTGACAAGTTCAGAATCAAATTTCGTCGGAGTTTTTCATGCCGCTTCTGCTCAAAGGATCTTGCCGGTGCAATGCCGTGCGTTTCGAGGTGGAAAGCCACACGCCCGTGCCGTTCATGCTGTGCTATTGCTCGATCTGCCGCAAGCAGCAGGGCGGCGGCGGTTTCGCCATCAATCTCGGCGCCGATTACGAGACGCTGAAAATCCATGGCAAGCGCCATCTCGGTGTCTATCGCGCCGAGATCGAGGACGACGAGCACCCGCACCGCGAAACCTCGACGGGCGAGCGGAACTTCTGCACGAAATGCGGGACGGCGCTCTGGCTCTACGACCCAACCTGGCCGGAGCTGGTGCATCCCTTCGCCTCGGCGATCGACACAGACCTGCCAAAGCCGCCGGAGAAGGTGCATCTTATGCTGAAATACAAGGCGAACTGGGTCGAGCCGGAGATCGGCAAAAGGGACAAGGTCTTCGACGTCTACCCGGAAGAATCAATTGCCGACTGGCACAAACGAACAGGAATGTGGGTGGATTAGGTCCCTTCTCCCCGTGAACGGAGGAGAAGGAAAGATCAGGCGGAAGCGCGCGCTTCAGCCAAGGCCTTCAAATCGGCCGGCTTCAGTTCGACCGATTCGCCGCAGCCGCAGGCCGAGCTCTGGTTCGGGTTGCGGAAGGTGAAGCCGGTGCGCAGCGTCGTCTGCTCGAAATCCATCTCGGTGCCGAACAGGAAAAGCGCTGCCTCCGGCGCGACATAGACGTGGGCGCCGTCGCGCTCGATGTGGTCGTCCTTGGTGTTGGGTTCGGTCACCAGATCGACGGTATATTCCATGCCGGCGCAGCCACCCTTCTTGATGCCCAGGCGGATGCCATGCGCGTTCTCGCGGGTCGCGACGATCTCGCGGACCCGGTCGGCGGCCTTTTCGGTCATGGTGATGACGGCGAAGCGTCCCATATCGTTCTCCACTTTCACGCGGGTTCAAGGCCTGCGGATCATTCTTACCTAAGATGGTGAAGTTTTCTGCTTACTGCAACCAATTTGGATGTAATTTCAGTTGGCGACAATCGAAGTATGGCGAGAGGCTAAATGCTTGACACCAATCAAACAGTTGAATTTCGGTCATCTCCTGCTCGGCTCGGCCTGCTGGCTGTTATATCGGTAGCGATGACAACTTTAGGCATTGCGCTTGGATGGCGCCTAGTGCCGAATATCGCTCCAGGTAGCTTCAAGCAATTTCTCGGTTGGATAACGGCTATATTGTTCACCGGCACTTTTGTGATCGCTGTGGTGCGTCTTTTCGATTTGAAACGGCCGACGCTAGTTTTGTCGCCTAAGGGCTTTTGGGACGTCCGCCTGTCAGCAGAGTTCATTCCATGGAGTGTCGTGAAGCACATTTCTGAGCGGAGTTACCGGCGACAAAAGTTCCTTTTGGTAGAAGTCCTAGAGAGCGTCTGGCAGAGCCCATCTTTGACCAAAATGGCGCGCTGGAGTCGGGGACCCAATAGAGCGATGGGTTTAGACGCGATGTGTATTGGCACGGGAGACCACGACGTCAAGTTTGACGAGCTGTTCTCAGCGATCACGGCTTATGCCAAAGCATACGGTGCAAGGTCGACTGATCTCAATACCAGCCCACCGCCACCTGTGCCTCTTCCGACATGCGGTCGGGCGACCAGGGCGGGTCGAAGGTCATGTTGACCTCGACACCGGAAACGCCTTCGACGGCGCCGACGGCATTTTCCACCCAACCCGGCATTTCGCCGGCCACCGGGCAGCCGGGTGCGGTCAGCGTCATGTCGATCTTGACCGAGCGGTCGTCCTCGATGTCGATCTTGTAGACAAGGCCAAGTTCGTAGATGTCGGCCGGGATTTCGGGGTCATAGACCGTCTTCAGCGCCGAGACGATGTCGTCGGTCAGCCGCGCCAGTTCGTCGGCAGGAATCGTTGACCCGGAAACCGCCGCATTGGTGGTCATATCCAGTGCCGTGCTTTCGGCGGTGTGGCTGGCATCATCCATGATCGTCACCCGAAGAACTTTCGCGCCTTTTCCAGCGCATCGGCCAAAGCGTCGACTTCGGCCCTGGTATTATACATGCCGAACGATGCCCTGCATGTGGATGTTACGCCGAAGCGTTTCAACAGCGGTTGGGCGCAATGCGTGCCGGCGCGGACCGCCACGCCCTGCCGGTCGATAACCATCGACACGTCATGGGCGTGAATGCCCTGCAGCTCGAACGAGATGATGGCGCCCTTGCCGGGCGCATCGCCGAAGATGCGCAGCGAGTTGATGGCGCGCAGCCGCTGATGCGCATAGTCCTTCAAATCGGCCTCGTGCGCTGCGATGCGCTCACGGCCGATCTTTTCCATGTATTCCAGCGCAGCACCAAGCCCGATCGCCTGCACGATCGGCGGCGTGCCGGCCTCGAAACGGTGCGGCGGGTCGTTGTAGGTGACGATGTCTTGCGTCACCTCCTCGATCATCTCGCCGCCGCCCATGAACGGGCGCATGCGCTCCAGAATATCCTTCTTGCCGTAGAGCACGCCGATGCCCGACGGGCCATAAACCTTGTGGCCGGTGAAGACGAAAAAGTCGCAGTCGAGGTCCTGCACGTCGATCGGCATGTGCACGGCGCTTTGGCTGCCGTCGACCAGCACCGGAATGCCGCGGGCATGGGCGATGCGCACGATCTCCTTGATCGGCGTCACCGTGCCCAGCGCGTTCGACATATGTGTGATAGCAACCAGTTTTGTGCGGTCGGTCAGCCGCTTCTCGAATTCCTCGATGTGGAAGACGCCGAGATCGTCGACCGGCACCCAGACCAGTTTCGCGCCCTGCCGTTCGCGGATGAAATGCCACGGCACGATGTTGGAATGGTGCTCCATGATCGAGAGCACGATCTCGTCGCCTTCGCCGATATTGGGCATGCCGAAACCATAGGCAACCGTGTTGATCGCCGCCGTGGTGTTCGAGGTGAAGACGATGTTGTCGGTGCTCGGTGCGTTGAGGAAACGGCGCACCGTCTCGCGCGCCTTCTCATAGGCGTCGGTCGCAGCATTGGACAGGAAATGCAGGCCGCGGTGGACGTTGGCATATTCCTGGGAATAGGCGTGCTGGATAGCGTCGAGCACGGCCTGCGGCTTCTGCGCCGAGGCGCCATTGTCGAGATAGACCAGAGGTTTGCCGTAAACTTGCCGCGACAGGATCGGGAAGTCGCGGCGGATCGCCTCGACGTCGTAGGGGATGTTTTCGACTTTCTGGTCCATCACAAGCTCTCTCGAGGCATCGCCTCATTCCGTCCAGCACCCCTCATCCGACCGAGCTTCGCTCGGCCACCTTCTCCCACAAGGGGAGAAGGAAGAGCGCCTCTCCTTCTCCCCTTGTGGGAGAAGGTGGCGCCGAAGGCGACGGATGAGGGGTGTTGGCACCAACCCCTCAGTCACCTCTACCCGTGCGTCAAAAACCAATCGTCGAGCCGACGTTCCAGCGCCTCGACGATGGCCTCGTCGTCCAGTTCCTCGATCACTTCGGCGACGAAGGCCTTGACCAGCAAGCCGCGCGCGGTCTTCTCGTCGACGCCGCGCGCCATCAGGTAAAACAGATGGCTGTGGTCGATCTCGGTGACGGTCGCGCCATGGCCGCAGACGACGTCGTCGGCGAAGATTTCGAGTTCCGGCTTGGTCGAGAACTCGCCGTCGTCCGACAGAAGCAGCGTGTTGCAGGCCATCTTGGCGTTGGTCTTCTGCGCATATTGGTGGACGTTGATGCGGCCCTGGAAGACGCCGCGCGCCTTGCCGGTCACCACATTGCGGATGACTTCGGTCGATGCGGTATGCGGCACGGCGTGGTCGAGCACCATGGTGACGTCGGTATGGGTGTCGCCGGCGAGCAGATTGATGCCGCGCAGCGTGAATTCGGCGCCCTCGCCGGTCGTCTTCACAACGACCTCTTGGCGCACCAGTCTGCCGCCGGCATTCATGACGAACAGCGTCAGCTTCGAATTCTTGCCGAGATGCGCCTTGAACTGGGCGAGATGCGTCGCCGTATCCGGCTGCTCCTGCACGACAAGCCATGTCACTTCGGCGCCCTCGCCAAGCACAAGCTGGCTGACCGAACTGACCAGCGCCGCCCCCTCGCCCGCCTGGCGTTCGACGATGACAGCGTTGGCGCCGGCACCGACACGGACGGCCAGGCGTACATGCGTCTGTCCACCGGCCTGCAGATTCTGCAGCTCAAGCGGCTTTTCCAGTTGGGCGCCGTCGGCGATGTCGACGAAATAGCCGTCGGCGACAAAGGCGGTGTTGAGCGCGCCGATGGCGTCGTCGCTGCCATAAGAATCAAGCCCAGATGCTGCGCTGCCGTCGGTCAGCTTCTCCGACAGGCGCTGCACGGCAACGCCTTCGATATCGGGCAGTTTCATATTCGAAACGCCGTTCAGCACCGGCAAAACGCTGGAGCCCTCGACGATCGGCGCAACGGCTTTCGCGACCGCTGCCGGATCGAAGTCCGGCACCGAGATCAGCAGCCGGCGCAGGTCCGTATAGTGCCAGGATTCGACGCGCCGCGTCGGCAGGCCGCTCTTGATCGCCTCGATGGCGTCGTCGCGCTTCAGCATCACCGCGCCGTCGCCGGGCAGCAGCGACAGCCGCTCGCCAAAGGCGTCGATCAGCGCCGTTTCGGCCGGTGTCCGCTGGGGTGTCGTGTGCATATTCATCAGTATCGCCTTGTTTGGCTTGCCTTCCGGGCCTGCTGGCATCTCACGCGGCTTGCCCGATCACGCCGGCATAGCCATTGGCCTCGAGATCGAGCGCAAGCGACTTGTCGCCCGACTTGATCACCTGGCCCCTGTAGAGCACGTGCACCGTATCGGGCACGATGTATTGGAGCAGGCGCTGGTAGTGGGTGATGACGACGATGGCGCGGTCCGGCGAGCGCAGCGTGTTGACGCCGTCCGCGACGATCTTCAGCGCGTCGATATCGAGGCCGGAATCGGTCTCGTCGAGGACGCAAAGCTTCGGCTCGAGAAGCTTCATCTGCAAGATCTCGGCGCGCTTCTTCTCGCCGCCGGAAAAGCCGACATTGAGCGGCCGCTTCAGCATCGCCATGTCCATGTTGAGCGAGGCCGCCGCGTCCTTCACGCGCTTGAGGAATTCCGGGATTTTTAGCGGCTCCTGGCCGCGCGCCTTGCGCTGCTCGTTCATCGCCACTTTCAGGAATTCCATCGTCGCCACGCCCGGTATCTCCATCGGATACTGGAAGGCGAGAAAGATGCCGGCGGTAGCGCGCTCGGCCGGATCCATTTCAAGGATCGACTGGCCGTTGTAGAGGATGTCGCCCTCGGTGACCTCATAGTCCTCGCGGCCGGCGAGGATATAGGACAGCGTCGATTTCCCCGAGCCGTTCGGCCCCATGATGGCGGCGACCTCACCGGCCTTCACCGAAAGATTCAGGCCGCGGATGATCTCGGTGCCGTCATCGACGATACGGGCATGGAGGTTTCTGATTTCAAGCATTATTTTCCACTTTCTTGTTCGCGGTGCCCGGCCTGCGACGGAACTTTTCTAAAAGCTCGAAAAGCGCGTACAAACTTGCTGGTGACCAACATCCAGCCAAAAAACCCAGCCGCGCTTAAGCCTGCAATCGAACCACCAATAGTTTTTGTCGAACTCAAGCCAAACACTGCGCCTATCAACGCCATCACAGCACCACCAACAGCCAATGTCAGCAAGAGCATCAGAACGGCAAATATCAAGCCTTCCACCCGCTTGAACAAATCCATGATCGCCGTTCCAGTTAACTCACCCAACACTCCCCTCAAGACTAATCCCGATCAGCTTCTGCGCTTCGACCGCGAATTCCATCGGCAGTTGCTGGATGACGTCCTTGACGAAGCCGTTGACGATCAGCGCAATCGCCTCTTCTTCCGGGATGCCGCGCTGCATGACGTAGAACTTCTGGTCCTCTGAAATCTTCGAAGTGGTCGCCTCGTGCTCGAACTGCGCGGTCGAATTCTTGGCTTCCATGTAGGGCACGGTGTGTGCGCCGCACTGATCGCCGATCAGCAGGGAATCGCAATTGGTGAAGTTGCGGGCGTTGGTCGCCTTGCGGTGCGCCGAGACCTGGCCGCGATAGGTGTTCTGCGAGAAGCCGGCGGCAATGCCCTTGGAGATGATGCGGCTCGACGTGTTCTTGCCGAGATGGATCATCTTGGTGCCGCTGTCGACCTGCTGATAGCCGTTGGAGACGGCGATCGAATAGAACTCGCCACTAGAATCGTCGCCGCGCAGGATGCAGCTCGGATATTTCCAGGTGATGGCCGAACCGGTCTCGACCTGTGTCCACGAAATCTTCGAGCGATGGCCGCGGCAGTCGCCGCGCTTGGTGACGAAATTATAGATGCCGCCCTTGCCTTCGGCGTCGCCGGGATACCAGTTCTGCACCGTCGAATATTTGATTTCGGCGTCATCGAGCGCGATCAGCTCGACCACCGCGGCATGAAGCTGGTTCTCGTCGCGTTGCGGCGCCGTGCAGCCTTCGAGGTAAGAGACGTAAGCCCCCTCCTCAGCGATGATCAGCGTGCGCTCGAACTGGCCGGTATTCTTCTCGTTCATGCGGAAATAAGTCGACAGTTCCATCGGGCAGCGCACGCCCCTGGGCACGAAGACGAAGGAGCCGTCGGTGAACACGGCCGAATTCAGCGTCGCGTAGAAATTGTCGGAGGTCGGCACGACCGAGCCGAGATACTTCTTCACCAGCTCCGGATGCTCGCGGATGGCTTCCGAGATCGAGCAGAAGATGACGCCGGCCTGCGCCAGCTCCTTCTTGAAAGTGGTGACGACGGAGACGGAATCGAACACCGCATCGACGGCGACGCGGCCCGACTTGTAGACGTTGTCGCTGGCTTCCTCGAGCTCCGACGCATCGGTCTTCTGCACGCCGGCGAGGATTTCCTGTTCCCTGAGCGGAATGCCGAGCTTCTCGTAGACCTTCAGCAGTTCGGGATCGACCTCGCTGAGCGAAGTCGGGCCGGGCGTGCTCTTGGGCGCCGCGTAATAATAAATGTCCTGGAAATCGATTTTGGGATAGTGGACGCGCGCCCATTTCGGCTCGTCCAGCGTCAGCCAGCGGCGATAGGCTTCCAGGCGCCATTCCAGCATCCAGGACGGCTCGTCCTTCTTGGCCGAAATGAAGCGGATAATGTCTTCACTCAGGCCCTTGGGGGCCTTGTCCATCGCGATTTCGGTCTGGAATCCGTATTTATACTGGTCGACATCGATCTTTCGAACTCGATCGATCGTCTCCTGCACAGCAGGCATCAGCGTTCTCCATCCACGCCGGGGTCAAGGCCCGGCAGTTTTCAAACTATGGCACCGCGAACGAGCACCCTTGAGCACCCGCGGCGGCGTAAGTTTCATATAGTGCGTTCATGCCGGAAATTCACCCGGCCAAATTCGAACGCACGGCTCTACCAGGCCACAAGGCCCAAATATTCCTTCGCCGCGCTCAGGCGGCCTTTTCCCTGTTCACCTTTTCCCTACCGGCTTGCCGTGCAACGATCGTCGCCAGCGCCGCGCGAAACAGCTCGATATCCTTGGCGCTGGTCGCGTGGCCGATGGACACACGCAACGCGCCAACGCTATCGCCGTAACCCATGGCTTTCAGCACGTGACTCGGCCCGACTTTGCCCGACGAACAGGCCGATCCGGCCGACAGCGCCACACCGGCAAGGTCGAAGGCGATCTGCGCCGTCTCGGCCTTGATGCCGGGAATAGCGAAGAATGTGGTATTGGCAAGCCTTGCAGCGCCGGTCCCGAAGATTTCGGCGTCCGGAACAAGCGTTTTAACGATCGCCTCGATTTCGTCGCGACGCTGCCGCACCGCTTCGATCGTTTGCAAGCCGGCAGACGCTTCGCTAGCGGCCGCACCAAACCCGGCAATCGCCGCCAGGTTTTCGGTGCCGCCCCGATGGCCCTTTTCCTGGCCGCCGCCGCTGACCAGCGGTTTTGGCATCATCAGGTCCGACGCCGCGACAATGGCGCCGACGCCCTTGGGGCCGCCGATCTTGTGCGACGAGAGAATAAAATAGTCTGCGTAAGCCTCTGATATATCGAGCGGAATGCGGCCGGCTGCCTGCACGGCATCGACGACCAGGATGCCACCCGCCGCCTTGACGATTTCGGCGATGCGGCCGACCGGCTGGATTACGCCGGTTTCATTGTTGGCAGCGTGGATGGCCACCAGCGGTAAGCCTTCGGCCTTGTCATGCTGGGCGAGAGCCTCGGCCAAAACGTCGAGCCTGACGACGCCGTCGGCGTCGACGCCGATCCGTATCACCTGCGCCGCTGGGAAACGCCCGCCGTTCAGCAGGCAAGGATGATCGGCCTCGGACACATAGAGCCGGCTCATACGGACAGCACCGCGCCCCATCTGCCAGTCCGGCGTCAGCAGCGTCGAGGCCGCTTCCGTCGCGCCGGAGGTGAATACGACATGCTCGGCCCTGGCGTTGGCCAGTCGCGCCACATTGCGCCTGGCATCCTCGATCAGCCGCCGCGCAGCGCGGCCCTCGGCATGGACGGAGGACGGGTTGGCGGCGACGTCGAGCGCGGCGACCACCGCCGCGCGCGCGGCGGCAAGCAGCGGCGCGCTGGCATTGTAGTCGAGATAGGCGCGTGCTCCGGCCATTTCCGTCCAACTGGTCCCTTCAAAAGCCGTTCCGCGAAGATAGCGCGTTATTTCCTTGAAATTGCAAGGCAAGACGTCCTATTTACGCGGCTTGCGGCGCGGGTGGCCGAGCCACAGTTTTGGCCGCCCAGTTTTGAACAATTCTAAACTAGCTTCTAGAAAGACGCTCGCCCTGCGTCAAGGCCTAGGGAAAACTGGGGCCAGAGGAAAAGTTGTTCCGGGCGCCGCGCAATTTATGCCAAGTGGAGTATTTCATGCCTGAGGTCATTTTCACCGGTCCGGCCGGCCGTCTGGAGGGTCGCTATCAGCCCTCGAAGGAAAAGAGCGCGCCGATTGCCATCGTCCTGCACCCGCACCCCCAGTTCGGCGGCACGATGAACAACAAGATCGTCTACGACCTCTTCTACATGTTCCAGAAGCGCAATTTCACCACGCTGCGCTTCAATTTCCGCGGCATCGGCCGCAGCCAGGGAGAGTTCGACCACGGCACCGGCGAGTTGTCCGACGCCGCGGCGGCGCTCGACTGGGTGCAGTCGCTGCACCCCGATTCGAAGAGTTGCTGGGTTGCCGGCTATTCGTTCGGCTCGTGGATCGGCATGCAGCTTCTCATGCGCCGGCCGGAGATCGAGGGCTTTATCTCGGTCGCGCCCCAGCCCAATACCTATGATTTCTCGTTCCTGGCGCCATGCCCGTCGTCCGGCCTGATCATCCACGGCGACGCCGACAAGGTCGCGCCGCCCAAGGACGTGCAGGGCCTGGTCGACAAGCTGCACACGCAAAAAGGCATTACCATCACTCAGAAGACCTTGCCCGGCGCCAACCATTTCTTTGCCAACCATGCGGAGCTTCTGATCGAGGAATGCGCGGACTACCTCGACCGCCGGCTGGCCGGGGAACTGTCCGACCCACGGCCGAAGCGGCTGAGATAATCGGCGATGTACCAACCGCCTCACTTCCAGGAAACACGGCCGGACGTCCTGCACGGGCTGATCCGGGCGCATCCGCTTGGCCTGCTGGTGTCGAACGGCACCGAGGGGCCGATCGCCAACGCAATTCCCTTTCTTCTAGACGCGCCCTCCCTGCTCAACGCGGATGTGCCGCCGAACGGCAGGCTGCGCGCCCATCTGGCCAAGGCCAATCCGCAATGGCGGCTTTTGGCCGACAGTCCCCTGGTGCCGGTGCTGGTCGTCTTCCAGGGCGCCGATGCCTATGTGACGCCGTCCTGGTACGAGACCAAGCGTGAAACCGGCAAGGTGGTGCCGACCTGGAACTACGCCATCGTCCAGGTGCGCGGCATCGTCACGGTGATCGAAGACCAGGATTGGCTGGCCGAGCAGATTTCCGATCTGACGATGTCGCAGGAGGGCAGCCGCCCGGCGCCGTGGGCGGTGACCGACGCGCCGGCACCCTTCATCCAGTCACAGATCAAGGGCATCGTCGGCCTGGAAATCGAAATCACCGAAATCAGCGGCAAGTGGAAAGTCAGCCAGAACCGCCCGGCCGGCGACCGCGTCGGTGTCGCCGAGGGGCTCGAGAGCGAGACCGCCAACTCGGCCGACATGGTCCAGTTGGTAAGGTCCTACGGCGGGCTGGACGGCAAGTAGTCTTGCTTGCTTGCTCGACCGGTTCAGGCCGGTGGCGGGCTCAATCGACCTTGGTCATCGCCGCCTTGCGCTCGTTGGCGATCAGCCAGAGATTGCGGATATAGATCAACAGGCCCATGGCCTGGCCGGCGATGAACACCGGATCCTGACGCTGGATGGCGTAGATCAGCAGCAGGCCGCCGCCGAACAGCGAAAAGAACCAGAAGGCAATCGGCACGACGCTGCGCTTGGCTTTTTCCGACGCCACCCACTGCACCAGAAAGCGCATGGTGAAGAAGAACTGGGCGACGAAGCCGAGCAGCACCCAGGCATCGAATTGCTTGACGAAAACATCGTGAAGCCAGGTCGCCAATTCCTGAAGCACGTTACCCATGCCTGATTTCCTCTACTTTGGGCATTCTGCGGCGCCTGCGGCGCAGCCACCAGACGCCGGCAAGATCGAGCACGCCCTGAAGGCCGCGATCGAAGATGCCGTAATTCGATTTGCCGTGACGGCGGGAGCGGTCGACGACATCGCAATGGACGACGCGGTAGCCCTCCTGGATGACCAGCGCTGGAACAAAGCGATGGGTGCCGTCGAAGAAGGGCAATTTCCGCAAAATGTCGGTGTGAATCGCCTTGAGGCCGCAGCCGGTATCCCGCGTCTCGTCGTGCAGGATGGCTTTTCTCAGCCCGTTGGCGAAACGCGACGCCAGTTGCTTGATCTTGCTGTCGCGGCGCTTCAGACGCTGTCCCTGCGCGGCCCCGACTTCGGGACCAGCCTGCCGCAGCGCGTCGATCAACACTGGGATATAACCGGGGTCGTTCTGACCGTCGCCGTCAATGGTGGCGACTATATCGCCCCGCGCCGCCCAGGCGCCTGAGCGCACCGAGAGCGACTGTCCGGCGGATTTTTCATGCCTGAGATGGCGCAGCGGAAACCGGCGAAGCGCTGCCTCTGCTGCAAGCACCGAAGGCGTATCGTCTGTCGAGCCATCGTCGACGACGATGACCTCGAAGTCCCGCCCGGCCATGGCAGTGCCGATCTCGTCGAGCAGAAGCGGCAGGTTCGCCGCCTCGTTCCGGCAAGGAATGACGATGGATATCTCCGGCATCTCGACTCTGTCACAGGATATGGCATTCGATCGATGCCGCGCGGTCCAGAGGAAGAGCCCCGCTGGCGCGGCGCCTCATTACGCCAGCCGAAACAATGACGCAAGCAGGCCGCACGCTATCCGCGCGGACACAAAACCGGATTCCACTTTTGCTGATCGCGCAAAACCATCCGAAGCGTGATCGGACGCAAAACCGGATTCCACTTTTGCTGATCGCGCTTGAGTGCTAAACGCCCGCCTTCATGCACAGCCGGGCCGCGTTCGGCCGGAAGCTTTTCGGGAAAGAAAATGTCCGCCTTCAAATCCGATTTCCTGCGCACCATGAGCGAGCGCGGTTTCATCCACCAGACCTCGGACGATGCCGGCCTCGACCAGCTTTTCGCCACGGAAACGGTGAGCGCCTATATCGGCTTCGACGCCACCGCGAGGAGCCTGCATGCCGGGTCGCTGATCCAGATCATGATGCTTTACTGGCTGCAGCAGACCGGCCACCGGCCGATCGCGCTGATGGGCGGCGGCACCTCGATGATTGGCGATCCGTCGTTCAAGGACGAGGCCCGCAAGCTTTTGACGCCGCAGGATATCGAGAACAATCTCGCCGGCATCCGCCGCAACTTCATGCCCTACCTCAAATTCGGCAGCGGCCCGAACGGCGCCGTCATGATCAACAATGCCGACTGGCTGATGGATATCAACTACGTCAATTTTCTGCGCGATGTCGGCCGGCATTTTTCGGTCAACCGCATGCTGGCCTTCGATTCGGTCAAGCTCCGGCTGGATCGCGAGCAGTCGCTGTCGTTCCTCGAATTCAACTACATGATCCTGCAGGCCTACGACTTCGTCGAGCTCTACAAACGCCTCGGTTGCCGGCTGCAGATGGGCGGCTCCGACCAGTGGGGCAACATCGTCAACGGTATCGATCTCGGCCATCGCATGGAAGGCGCGCAGCTTTATGCGCTGACGACGCCGCTGCTCACCACCTCGTCCGGCGCCAAGATGGGCAAGTCGGCCTCGGGCGCGGTCTGGCTCGATGCGGAGATGTTGAGCCCGTACGACTTCTGGCAATATTGGCGCAACACCGAGGATGCCGATGTCGGCCGTTTCCTCAAGCTCTATACGACCTTGCCGCTCGCCGAGGTCGCGCGCCTCGAACGGCTCGGCGGCTCGGAGATCAACGAAGCCAAGAAGATCCTCGCCACCGAAATCACCGCCATGCTGCATGGCCGCGGGGCGGCAGAGGAGGCCAGCGAAACGGCGCGCAAGACGTTCGAAGAAGGGGCGCTCGCCGAAACACTGCCAACAGTCGAGGTGGGCAGGGCCGATCTTGAAGCCGGCGTCGGCATATTGTCGCTGTTCGTCACCGCCGGGCTGGCTGCGTCCAACGGCGAGGCACGGCGGCATATCCAGGGCGGCGCCATGCGCCTTAACGATCAGCCCGTGTCAGACGATCGCAGGATGGTGACGCTGCAGGATCTGGGGCCGGAAAACGTCGCAAAGCTGTCGCTCGGCAAGAAGAAGCACGTTCTGGTGCGGCCGGTCTGACCAGGGCCCGCCCTTCCTGTTAGATCTTTTCCGAAACCGGTTTCATCTTGCGGCGCTGGACCTTAGGTTCGGAATCACGGCCGAGGTTAATCGGCTAGCTCCCGAGAATGGCCGAGATGCCATTCGTCTCATCGATCGGAAGGAGCAGGTAGCGCAAATTGCGGACGTTCTGCGGCGCTTCGATGAACGTCTTGTTCGGGGCCGGAAGCGGACCGCCTGCTCGTAGAAGCGAGATCTATACAAGCTGACATTAAGTTCCGCGCGAGCAGCCTCCTGATCTGATCCAAAACGGTCCTTGCCGAGACTGATCCATTGCCTGAAAGCGGACGTAGGTAGAATCGGTGCGCCTGCCCCGGCTTAGGCGACGTTGCGGACGTCCGTTCTCCAAAGTTGTTACGCCGGGTGGACGGGGATGCACGTGCAAGCTGGGGTCAGAACGGGTTATCAACGCGCTTGTCCGCAGCAAGCGCTTCATAATCATGCAATCGCCTCTGTTGTGCGTGACAGGAGGTCTTCCGCCAGCCGTGACGCGGCCTCTCGCGCATCCTGGCGAGCCGCATGATCAATATCGGGTCCAAAGAGGGTCTTCTGGATGATTAGACTGCGGACATCTTCGATACCGATGAAGCGCAACCACGCTTGTATATAAGGTTTTTGAAAATCGAAGCGCTGCGCCGGAGTGATAGATTGCGCTGCATAGTCGAGACCTCGCGCGTAGACTACCACTGCGATCTTATCCCGGAGCAGTCCTCCGAACCCGTGTTCAGGATCGAACGAGAAAAGGATGTCCTTCTGCGATACCAGGTCGATGAAGTGCTTGAGCTTGTAGGGAATGCTGAAATTCCACAGAGGCGTCGACAGCAGGACAATATCCGCCCAGTGCAGTTGTTGCGCCAACTCTTGCAATGTGGCCCATGCCTGCTGTTGAGAAGGGGTAAGCGGCGCGCCGCTGAGCCCCGCATATTTGGCCAACATCGCGTCCACACCGAATTCTGGGAGGTCGACATCCCATAGGTCGAGCGTTGAAATCTCCAAGTCGGGTCGTCGAGCACGATAGCTTTGAACAAAGGCGTCGGCGACCTCACGCGAGGCGGAACGCTCTTTGCGGGGCGAGGAAACGATATGCAGTAGCTTGGTCATGGATCACCCTTGCTCATTGTGACGAACCACATTGCGTCATATTTCAATTCGATATAGAAATTGAGATTATCGACGATATTAATCATGGATCAGAATATATGTTGGAATTGGTCCTGCTCAGGACGTTCGTCGCCGTGTTCGACGAAGGCGGCTTCAGTCGGGCAGGAGCGCGACTAAACCTTACGCAGTCGGCCGTCAGTGGGCACCTGCGCCGTCTCGAGGAGCAGGTCGGAAAGCCCTTACTCAACAGGACGACGCGCTCGCTGGAGATGACACCCGATGGCGAGCGCCTGCTCGCCTATGCCCGGGCGATGCTCGCCCTTAACCGGGATGCTTTGGCCGATCTGGCGCAGGCACCCTTTCACGGCAGGGTTCGCGTCGGCCTCTCGGAAGACTTCGCACAGGTCCCCATCCTTCGCGCCTTGCAGGCATTCGGCGCTGATCGCCCCGGATTGCAGGTCGAGGTGCAAGTCGGGATTCCGAGTGCGCTCCTCTCGAAGATGAAGGAGGGCAACATCGAACTGGTGCTCGGATCACAATGTGAGGGTGAGGAGATGGGGCGCCTCCTGTGGCGCGAGCCTCTTGTCTGGGCATGGGGGGATCGTACCGGCGTGAATCTTCCGGACCCGCTGCCGTTGGCGGTGTTGCCGGAACCTTGCCCCTACAGGGAAGTTGCTCTTGAACGGCTTGCCAAGGCCGGGATCAGCCAGCGCACGGTGATGATCTGCGCAAGCAACTCCAGCCTGAGGGCGGCTGCCATCTCAGGCTTTGCTGTAGCGCCGATGATCGCCAGTCAGCTGAGAAACGGCCTTGTCAGGGTACCCGAAAGCTACGGTCTGCCAGAGTTACCAGAAGCGGAGTTCAGGCTATTTGCCGCATCGAACGGCGATACCTCCGTCCTCGAAGAACTGGCGGAGGCCATCATGAATGCCGTTCCTCGAAGGCACGCTGGCGAGGACTGATCCTGAACTCGCACCGACGTCTGCTTTATGGCTAGTTCCGAATGTCCAGAAATGGCGCAACCGCGCGACCTCCATCATGGTCACAACAATGTCTGCTGTCAGGCAATGGTAACGGTCACCTCAATGGCCGAGATTGCGGCGGGAAGCGGCCATTTAAACCCGGGCTGACGTCAGTCGCCTTTGGATCATGGGCGTGAATTCGCGGGCGGACGAGCGGCCGCTTGAGATCAAAACTCGGTCGCTCGAGGTAATTGGGTTTTGACCTCACCGATACTCGAAGATCGACCTGAAGATCCCGGGCGCTATCACCGATAGCGGATTGACCTCCAGGTTGGGCTTGTTGGCGTTGCCCTTGAGCCTGTAGGTGACGCCGATCAGGCCGCGGTCGCGGCCGTTGCCGAGCAGCGCGCCTATCACCGGCAGTTCGCCGAAGATGCGGTTTACGCCGTAGGCCGGCATGAACGTGCCGGTCATGTCCATGTTGTTGTTCTGGTCGTAGAGCGTGCCCTGGAAGGTGGTGCCGATGCGCGGGCCGCGCAGCACGCCGTTGCGCAGCTTCAGATAGCCACTGCCCTTGTCGATCTCGCTGAAGCCGCGCTCGAATTTCACCCTCGACGTGTCGAGATTGCCCTTGACCGCCTCGTTGAGGCTGCGGCTGTCGCCGGCCGGCGTCGTCGACACGATCGAGGCGAGCTTCGGCTCGTTGACGACAACGAAATTCCTGGCGTCGACCTGGCCCTTCATCGGCCCGTCGCCGGCCCCGGTGAGCGCCAACGTGATCGAGCCGCCTTCCATATGCTCGTAGATGTTGAGGAAGCGCAGTATGGCGCCGGCGTCGGCCGACTTCATGTTGAGCGTTCGCAGGCCGCCGCCGGTCGTGTTGCTGACGGTGATCGCGGCTCCCGAACTTGCGGTGGCGCTCACCTTGAGCCCGTTCACTCTGGAGCCGGCGGCGCTGTAGTCGAGCTTCAGATTCGACAGCACCTCGTCGTGGAAGCCGGTCAGGGAGCTGACGTCGGCGCTGACCGAGATCGCATCGACGCCGGTGGTCTTCGTCGCGGTATCGACATCGGACGTGAATTGCTTGATCAGCGAGCGTGCGTCCAACGCGCTGCCGCTGACCTCGACCGCATAGGCCTTGCCCGACCGCTTCACCGAGACGGCGACGTCGTCGCCCCTGTTCAACGTGACCTTGCTGAACCGGGCCGAGGACAAGGCGCCGTTAATCAGCACGGCGCTGCCGTCGATGGAGAAGGTCTTGCCGTCGAGTTCGAAATTGGACAGCGTCGTGGTGTCGCCGGTCTTCGCCATGGCGAAGACGACCTTGGCGGGAATGCCGGGGCCCTTGCTCCAGCCGGCCCAGGGAATGTCCAGCCTGGCATTGGTCAGGTCGGCCGACACGTTCTGGTAGCCGGCGCCGCTCTTGTCGATTGCCACCTTGATGGTTCCGGAAAGCAGTGTCGACAGGCCAGGCATGGCGCTGGCGCGCGTCTTGTCGTCGAGCACCAGCGCTACTTTACGACTGCGCGGCGGACCGCCATCCCTCAGCGGCTCAATCAGGTCGAGCTCGGCCGGAATCCCGTTGAGCAGTGCCTTGGCCGAGATCACCGCCCGGTCGGGCGCGACCGTGATCGAGCCGTCGGCATGGCTGACCGTCTGGCCCTCGAACGGCTTGGCAAGCGACAGGTCCTTGTAGTCGAGCGCCACCAGCCAATCGAGTTTGGACGAGTCGACACCGGACTGCAGCGGAATATCAGCCTTGACGTGGCCGGTCACCGTGCCGGACAGGTCGTCCGGCAGCAGGCCGACATGGCGCATAGCGTTGATCGGATCAAACGATGCCAGTTCGGCGATTGCCGGCGCCTCGCCGGCGACATCGATGTCGAGCGCGCCGATCACCGGCGGATGGTTCGCCGCCTTGACGGTAAGCGTGCCGTTGCTTGCCGCCACGGTGCGGCCGCTCGGCATATAGACGCTACCCGACGACAGCGCGACGTCGACGTCGTTGCCGTGGAAGCCGACGACGCCGACGGCATCGCGGATCGGCGGAATGCGGCCGGCCGTGTCGAAGCGCGATCCTTCGACCTGGAAGCGGCCGAACACTTCATCGGCGGAAAGCGGCACGCCGTTGCCGAGCCGTCCGGGCACGACCTGGAATTGCAGGCTGCCATTGGCGACGCGGCCGCCGAACAGGTTCTTAAGCACCCACAGCCTGGCATTGCGCGCCGAAAACCACGGCCATAATTGCTTGACGTGCGAGACCGGCATGTCGTGGACATTGAGCGCCACCGATATGCCCGGCGCCTGGTTGGCGACGTATGAAACCGAAGCCGTGCCCAGCACTTCGCTGCCGGGTCCGGACCGGACGCCGATCTGCTCGGCGATCAGCTTTTGGCTCGTCGGCTGGTAGAGGCCGGCAATACGGGCGATGAAGCTGAGCGCCGGCTCCGGCGAATCCGAAGGCGCCAGGGTCGAACCGTCGCTGGTGAGGTCGTAACGATAGGATGGCTCCTCGCCGGCTGTGCCGGTAGCCGGCTTCGGCCCGATCGAACCGGCGAAATCGAAGGTCGAGCGGCCGGTTTTCAGCAGCAAACTGTCGACCTGGATCTTGTTCGACCCGGCGACGAGCGTCGCATCGAGATCGATATCGGCCGGAAGCAGGCCGCGCGAACCGAGATCGAGCACCGATCCGGTCAGCGACAGGGCAGCGGTCAGCCGCGAACCGTTGTCGCCGGTCCCTTCCGACCCCGCCAGCTTCAAGGCGATCGCGCCCAATTTGCCACCTGCTGCCGCAGCGTCGGCGTCCGCCGTCTGGATGCTGGCGTCCAGCATGGTGATGCGTCGCGTCGCCGGATCGCGGGTGGCGGAAGCGGCGATGGTGAGCGCCCTGCCGTCGACATCCGCGTCGGATGAAAACTCCATGCTTCCCGGTCCCGATTGCGAGACTGAGGCGTCGGCGATGGTGACCGACTCGACAGATCCGGTCTCGGGCAGTACCAGCTCGACGTTGCGCAGATCGATCTGGCGCATCGAATCCTCGCGCACCGCATCGAGCGCCCGGTTGAGGTTGGCGAAGACGGCGGCGGAAAGTTTTTCCGGATCGATGAGGCCGTCCTGGTTGCGCAGCTCCGCCGTCCAGTCACCGCCGGACGGCATTGCCGCCATGACGATGTGCGCGTCGGAAATCCGGGCGCTGGTCAGCCGCACCTCGCCCGAAAGCAACGGGATCAGCCGGATGCCAAAGCGGACCCGGCCGGCGTCGGCCATCGGTGTTCCGTCGGCGGTCTTGAGGCTGACGTCGCTGACCTGCAGCGCAATGAAGCTCGACCCGTCAAGCGTCAGCCGGGCCGGTCCGACGGCAACGTCGACATCGAAGCCGGCCAATTTCTCGATTGCCGTTTCGGCTTCCGCGCGAAGCCGCTCCGAGCCGAAGCCGGATACGCCGATCGCGTAGACGCCGGCGGCAGCCAGCAGCACAAGGGCGACGAGGCCGGCAAACAGCCGCGCCATCAAACGGACGCCGCGACCGATCGACGCCTGGCCGAGCGGCGGGACGCGGCACGCGGACGGAAAGGTTCCCAGGTCGGTGATCTCGTCACGCCTGAACCTGATCTTCTCGTGCTGCGGTAGCTCCTGATCCACGCAATCTTCCGTTGAGACGAATTCGATCGTGGACGAATCCTCGCTCGACATTATATCGGTGCAGCCTGGCGCGTAACTTCAAACAAGGGCATCGGTATGGCTGACCTCGACGTGGGCGATGTTGCGCCGCAATTCGATCTTCCGCGCGACGGCGGCGGTCCACTCAGCCTCGCCGCATTGCTGGGAAAACCCATCGTACTCTATTTCTACCCACAGGACGACACCACAAGCTGCACCAACGAGGCGATCGGCTTTTCGCAGTTGAAGCCAGAGTTCGAAAAGGCCGGCGCTGTCGTCATCGGGCTCTCGCCGGACAGCGCCAAGAAACACGACAAATTCAAGGCGAAGTACGATCTGAGCGTCGATCTTGTCGCCGACGAAGAGCGCAAAGTGATCGAGGCTTACCATTTGTGGGTGGAAAAGAAGCTCTACGGCCGCACCTATATGGGCGTCGAGCGGGCGACGTTCCTGATCGGCCGCGACGGACGCATCGCCAGGATCTGGCGCAACGTCCGCGTCAAGGGGCACGCCGAAGAGGTGCTGAACGCGATTCGCGCTCTTTGAGAGCTGCGCCAGGCCGCCGCAATGCGATACCCGTTTTGCGCGAAGACCTTTGCCTGTCGTTCGATCCGGCAAAACTTTGTTAACCCTAATAATGTGTAATCAGGCTCGTCGTTGGTGTCGTAACGAAAGCTTGGTCCCGTGAACGTAGCCAGTCAGTCAGCGGTCTTCGGCAGACGCAAAGAGCCCCACACGGTCATCATCGCCCGGGGCGACCAGATAAGGCATTTCACCATACACCCGTGGCTTGCGGCATTTTGCGGCTCGGCGCTAGCGGCGATCGTCATTGGCTACCTGCTGGCGACCTCTTATCTGGTGCTGCGCGACGATCTGATCGGCGCCACGACGGCGCGGCAGGCGCGCATGCAGCAGGCCTACGAAGACCGCATCTCGGCACTGCGCAGCCAGGTCGATCGCATCACCAGCCGCCAGCTACTCGATCAGCAGCTGATGGAAACCAAGGTCAGCGAGCTGCTGGAACGGCAGAGCCAGCTCAGCCTGCGTCACGGCCGCCTCGGGCCGATCCTCGCACGAGCCGAAAACGAGGTCGCAACGCCGCCCGTGCCGACGGCAAAGCCGGACGAACATGCCGACGCGACCGGCAGCATCCAGCCGATGGGCTATTCCGTCGCCAGCCTTGCCGCCCCCCTTGCCGCTCCTGTGGGCGTTGACGACACCAGGCCGTTCTCACTGTGGTCGACCCGCGCCGATCCGCTGCCGAGCGAAAGCGCGGCCGACCGGGCGGACAAGCTCTTCGTTTCGATCAACAACTCGCTGAAGGCCATCGAGAGCCAGCAGCTCACCCGCATCGCCACACTTGCCGACAATGCCTACAAAAGCGCCGACGCGATCTCGCAGGCGCTTGAGGCCGCCGGCCTGCTCGTCGATAGCGAATTCGAAAAGAGCGACGTCGGTGGCCCGCTGATACCACTCGACAGCTCGTTGGTCTTCGACAGCAAGGTCAAGGAGTTGGACGAGGCTCTTGACGCGCTGGACCATCTTAAAAAGGAAGCGCGGCGGCTGCCGCTCGCCAACCCCGCGCCCGGCCATAGCGTCACCAGCCCGTTCGGCGTGCGCACCGATCCCATCCTCGGCACGGCCGCCTTGCATTCCGGCATGGATTTCAGGGCGCCGGTCGGTATGCCGGCCAAGGTCACGGCAGCCGGCGTGGTCGTCAAGGCCGGCTGGAACGGCGGCTACGGCCGCATGATTGAGGTCGACCACGGCAACGGTTTTGTGACGCGTTACGGGCATCTCAGCGAAATCGACGTCGCCGTCGGACAGAAGCTCGATGCCGGAGACATCATCGGCAAGACCGGCAACAGCGGCCGCTCAACCGGCCCGCATCTGCATTACGAGGTCCGCCACAACGGCGAGGCAATCGATCCGCTACGGTTTCTGGCCATCGGCAAGAAGGTCGAGCGGTACCTCTAGGGAGCCGGGCTGCTCCCTTCGGGCTCGGCATGACGCCAGGTTCGCTCCGCACGGGGTGTCAATTTTATTTTTGAATTCCATTTGACTGAATAAATCTTCGGTGCCAGTCTGACCTCTCTCGAGGGCGCAAGGCATGGCACTGCGGGGAACCAATCAGGAGTTCGGGCGGCCGTATAATCGGCGCATCGTGCTCGAATCCATCCGCCTTCACGGACCGATTGCCCGCGGCGACATTGCAAGACGCGTCGGGCTCACCGTGCAGACGGTGTCGACCATCGTTCGCGAGCTGGAAGAGCACGGTTACGTGTTGTCGCTGCGCGAAGAGCCCAAGGGGCGCGGCCTGCCACCGGCGACGCTGCGCATCAATCCGGAAGGCGGCTATGCCGTCGGCATCCACGTCACCCCGCTGGGCATCAATGCCGCCCTGATCAACCTAAGCGGCGATGTTATCGAGAGCACCTACCGCGAAGCCCCAAATGCAACGCCCGACCACGCTTTCGACCTGATCGGCGCCATGGTGCTCGAATTGACGGCATTGCGGCCCGGTGGCCGCGTTCTCGGCATCGGCATGGCGCTGCCCGGACCGTTCGGCGTGGAGTCCATGAGCTTTGTGGGGCCGACCACCATGACCGGCTGGAAGGATGTGGCGCTGCGCGAGCGGCTGGCCGCCTCAACCGGGCTGCCGGCCTTTTTCGAAACCGACATGGCGGCGGCGGCTATCGGCGAGCGCCTCTACGGCCTCGGGACGGCATATTCCGAATATTACTATCTCTATTTCGGTGTCGGCCTCGGCGGCGTCATGGTGCATGATGGGGCCGCATTGCGCGGCGCCTGGGGAAATGCCGGCGAGATCGGCCACATTCCTGCTGTGCCGGGCGGCGAGCCGTGCCCGTGCGGCAATCGCGGCTGCCTCGAACGGTATCTCTCGCTCGAGGCGCTGCGGCGCCGCAAAATCGCCGACGCCGAGTGGGTGAGCGAGATTGCGCCGATATTCCGCAACGCCGTCACCATCATCGAAAACCTGTTCGACCCCGAAACCATCATCCTCGGCGGGCTGGCGTCCACCGACCTGCTCGAAAGGCTTGCCGGCGCGGCCGCGCACCTGCCCAATTCGGTCTCGGCGCGAAGCGATCGCACGACGCCCCGCGTCAGCGTCGCACGCGGCGGCCAGCATGCGGTGTTGCGCGGCGCCGCCGCACTTGCCGTTTCGGGGGTGCTTTCGCCGCGCTTCGGCCAGATCTTCACCGCCGAACGCGAACGCGGTCGGGATCTCTTGCATAACAAGGGGATCGCGGCATGAGTGAACCGCTGCTGGTGCTCGACAACGTCGCCAAGAATTACGGCGCCATCGAAGCGCTGAAAGGCATCAGCTTTTCGATCGGCAAGGGCGAAGTGGTGGCGCTTCTGGGCGACAACGGCGCCGGCAAATCGACGCTGGTCAAGATCATTGCCGGCGGCCTCGAGCCGACCTCCGGCCGCATGCTGTTCGAAGGCAAGGAATTCCTGGCCAAATCTCCCGCCGAGGCCAAAGCCGCTGGGATCGAGACGGTCTACCAGGACCTGTCGCTTTGCACCAACGTCGACGTGGTCGCCAATTTCTTCATGGGCCGCGAGATCACCAGGAAGGTTCTCGGCATTCCGGTACTCGACGAGCGCGCGATGGAGCAGGTGGTACAAAGGGCACTGGCCAGCGCCGGCACCCGCATTCCCTCGCTTCGCACCAATGTCGAGCATCTTTCCGGCGGCCAGCGGCAGGCCATCGAGCTCAATCGGTTCGTGCATTTTGGCGGCAAGCTGGTGCTTCTCGACGAGCCGTTCGCGGCGCTCGGCGTCGAGCAGACGCGGCGCGGCCTCGACATGATCCGCCAGGTGGCGAGCCAGGGCATCGGCGTCGTCATCATCACCCATATCATGCAACAGGCCTTCCAGGTCGCCGACCGGATCGTGGTGATCCGGCAAGGTGTCGTGGCTGGCGACGTCGCACGCAACAAAACAAGTCCCGACGCGGTGATCAACATGATCACCGGAGAGACGCTCGCCGGTGCCGGACCGGCGAACTGAGGGACAAATGAGGGGTCCGGCGCAAGAGGAGCGAACGACATGAAGAAAATACTTCTTTCCGTCTTCGGTATCCTGGCACTGGCCTTTGCCACGCTCACGCCGGCATTCGCTCAGTCGAAGGGCACCGTCTACTACATGGTGCCGACATTGCTCGATGAGTTCCAGACCGGCTCGGTGAGCGCGCTGGAACTGTTCCTGAAGCAGGTCGGTTACGAGATGAAGACGCTGAACGCCGACAACAAGACCGACGCGCAGCAATCGCAGATGAACGACGTCATCGCGCTGAAGCCGGCGGCGATCATCCTTGCCGCCGTCGATTTCAATGCGCTGAAGCCGTCGGTCGAGGCGGCCCGTGCCGCCGGCATCCCGGTCGTCGAGTTCGACCGCCAGATAACCTCGACCCCGTCCGACTTCACCTCGGTGGCCGGAACCGTCGAGATCGGCTACGTCGCTGCCGATCAGGCGCAAAAGCTCCTGACCGCGAAGAACGGCTCGGTGAAGGGCAAGATCCTGCAGGTGCTCGGCGATCCGGGCGACCCCTACACGCTCGACATTCAGAAGGGTTTCGAGGAGAAGATGAAGGCGTTCCCGGACGTCAAGATCATCTCGCTGCCGGCCATGCAATGGGAGGCCAGTAACGCGGGCACCATCGTTGCCGACCAGATGCTCGCCAACCCCGACATCGACCTGATCTTCAGCCACGCCGCGCATCTTTCGGTCGCCGCCGTCGCCTCGCTCGAGGCCGCCGGCAAGAAACCGGGCGACGTCATGCTGATGAGCTCGAACGGCGCTCCGGTCGGCCTCGACCTGATCCGCAAGGGCTGGCTCAATGTCGAAGTCGAGCAGCCGCTCTACGCTCAGGCTGCGGCGGTCGCGATGTTCATGGACAAGGTGGTCAGCAAGCAGGAGATCAAGCCAGGCGAATATGATGTGCTTGGCCTGAAATCGACCCTGACCAAGGAAGCGTGGGGGCCGAACATCAAGATCCCCGGCGCTGCGATCACCAAGGAAAACGTCGATAACCCGGCCTTCTGGGGCAACATGAAGCCGCCGACCGAAACCATAAAGCCGGTCGAATAGCGAACTCACCAGAAGCTCCGGGCCATGCCGGCCCGGAGCCCAGCCCTGCAGCCACGGTGCGTTCGAACGGACGCGCACGGGAATGCTGCAGCAATTTGCAACCGCGCCTGATAGTCCGAAAACCGGGTGGTTTTTCGGGGTCGGCGCCAACCGGATCCTGAGATGAACCCCCGCACGCGCCAAACCCTCGAGTTCATCCTCGACAATCTCGTCTGGTTCATGCTGGTCTTCGTGCTGGTGGTCTTTTCCATCCTTATCCCGAACTATTTTCAGCTCGGCATCTTCGCCAACATCATCGAGGCGTCGAGCGTGCTCGGCGTCATGTCGATCGGCTTGGCGCTGGTCATCATCGCCGGCCATATGGACCTGTCTGTCGAATCGGTGGCGGCGCTCAGCGCCATGGCGGTCGGCATTCTGTTCTGCTCGTCGGGCATCGGCCTTGGCATCCAGTTGCAGCCGCAATGGCTGATGGTTCCGGTTTCGCTGCTCATCGCCCTTGCCGTCGGCGGCCTCATCGGCGTCATCAACGGCTACCTGGTGGTCAAGGTGAAGATGAGTGCCTTCATCATCACGCTGGCCTCCTACATCTGGGTGCGCGGCCTGGTGCTGGTCATTTCCGGCGGCCGCTCGGCACAGGACCTTGCGCCGGCAATCCGCTGGTTCGCCATCCAGCGCCTGGGCGGCCTGCCGCTGACCGCCTGGATCGCCATCGCCTGTTTCATCGTCTTCTCGCTGATCATGGCCAAGACGCCCTTCGGCCGGCACCTGGTCATGATCGGCGGCAACGAGACGGCGACCTTTCGCGCCGGCATCCGCGTCAACCGCAACCTGGTCATAGCCTTCGTTCTCGCCGGCGCCATTGCCGGTCTTGCTGGCTGGCTGCTGGCAATCCGCACCTCCGGTGCAACCGCCAATCTCGGCGTCGGCCTGTTGTTCAATGCCTTCGCCGCGGTCGTCATCGGCGGCGTCAGCCTGAAGGGCGGCGTCGGCACCTTGCCCGGCGTCTATGCCGGCGTGCTGCTGCTCTCGGCCATCAACACGGCGATCAATTTGATGGGCCTGCCGGCCAACTTCACCCAGGTGATCCACGGCCTTCTGGTGCTCGCCGCCGTGCTGCTCGACGCATTCAAGCAGACCATTCGCCAGAGGCTGGCATGACCGGCCGTCTGGAAGATAAGGTCGCGCTGATCGTCGGAAGCGCACGCGGGATCGGCAAGGCGATCGCACAGCGCTTTGCCGAGGAGGGCGCGAAGCTGGTCCTGGCCGATACCGAGGTTGAGGCCGGGCAAGCGACTGCGGACGAGCTTGGCGCCGCCTTCATTCGCACCGACATCTCGCAGATGGCCGATGCCGAGGCTGCTGTTGCACTGGCGCTCGACCGTCACGGCCGGCTCGACATCATGGTGCAGAATGCCGGAATCTATCCTTGGCAATTGCTGGAAAACACGAGTCCCGACGATTGGGATCGGGTCATGGCGGTGAACTTGCGTGGCAGCTTCATCGCCGCACGCGCGGCGCTGGTGCCGATGAAGGCACAGCATTTTGGCCGCATGCTGTTCACCTCCTCCATCACCGGCCCGCACGTCACCAGCCCCGGTCATGGCCACTATTCGGCGACCAAGGCCGGTATCAACGGCCTCATCCGTTCGGCGGCTCTCGAATTCTCGACGTACGGCATCACCGTGAACGGCGTCGAGCCCGGCAACATCCTCACCGAAGGCATAGAGCAGCATCGCGGTACGGCCTTCATCAAGAACATGGAAGACGCCATCCCGCTCGGCCGTCTCGGCAGCCCACGCGATGTGGCCAATGCCTTCCTGTTCCTAGCCTCAGATGACGCCGACTACATCACCGGCACGACCATCATCGTCGACGGCGGGCAGCTTTTGCCTGAGGGCAAGGATTTCCGGCTGCTGCCGCCATGATCCTCGATTTCGGCGGCGGTTTCTTCCTGCGCCGGGCGACCGCCGCCGATCATCCGGCACTTGCGATGATCTGTCTCAAGACCGGCGATGCCGGCAAGGAGGCCAGCTGCCGAGAGGACGACCCGGACCTGCTCGGCCTGCTCTACACCATTCCCTACCAGGCCCTCGAACCCGATCTGGCCTTTATTATCGATAGCCCGACAGGTGCGGCCGGCTATCTGCTTGGCGCAGCCGAAACAGCCGCTTTCAATGCCAGCCTGGCATCAGACTGGTACCCGGAGCTGCAGCGGCGCGTTGCAGCCCCGGGACCCGACAGCTCACGCTGGCGTGGCAGCGATTGGGCGCGGCACCGGGTCCATCATCCCGATTTCGCTGTTTCGCCTGCGCTGGCGGCCTACCCGTCGCATGGCCATATCGACCTGTTGCCGCAAGCGCGCGGGAAAGGCATCGGCAGGCGCGCGATGGCCTTCCTCGAGCAGCGCCTTGCCGCGAGCGGCTCGACCGGCATTCACCTCGAAGTCATGCCGGAGAACGATGGTGCGCTGAAGTTCTATAAGGCGATTGGATTTGAGGTGGTGCAGGACGCTGATTCATCGAAGCGTTGTGTTTATGTGGCGAAACTGATTGCTCACGCTCCGGCGAGTGCAGGCTGATCTGCGACAAGCCAATCGCCCAAGTTGCAAAGAACCGGGAGGCCGATGGAAGTACAATGCTGCCGTTCTGCAGCAGCCAGTTGCCCCGTGTGAACACCTTTGCCGCGGGAACGAAACCTTCCTCGGGTGGTCCACCGCAGACACGAAAGTTACCAGCATCAACACAGTGCGGGGCTAATTCGAGTGTTGGCGGAGCGGCTACTAGTTCACTGTGGGCGGCAGGGGAACATTCGCGACCGTTTCCCCGGCCACGATCGAGAACACATAAAGCAGATAGATCGCTAACACCAACAGCGCGAGGAATGAGCCGCTGGCCAAGATTCCCGCAATCGTGGCGCGGCGATACGGTTCGCCTTTTTCCTTCTTGAAGGTGTCTTCTGCGCTACGGGTTGTCTCCACAACCCGTTCGCCCGGAAGCCGGTTTCCTTCGGCCTCCTTAGATATCTTATCGGCGAGATCTCCTGCGATCACCGCATCATCCGGAAGATGACTCGCAAGCCATCCAGGAATATTTTCGCGCCCACCCATGCCCATGTGCAGTAAGATTTTAGCTTTCTTTTGTGCTCCCTTAAATTACTGTAAGCTTTAACTTTCGGCAATCGTTTGCCACCCAGGGAGCCAGCAGATCAGACTTAGGTCCCACGGGAAAGACAGTTCGATCAGACCAAAGTCCTACTGTCTATGCGCTCACCCCGGACCGCGAAGCGTTTGGGAGCGGAGATACCGCAACAATCACGAAACCGCCAGTTGCGTCGATTGCTGGTTTGTTTGCCGGGACAACTCAGTATCTAAGGGTCCATGTGCACTGCGGCGGGACCTTACCGTCGACCGACCACGTGCCTGTTAGCCAATCTCGATACCATCACTCTCGAGAGGCCTGCCCTGGCTCTGCGACCTCTTCAGCAGTGAATGTGACGCCTCGATCAGCCGACGCGATAGGGCGATCGTGTAGCGAAGCTCTTCAATCAGCGCGGTTCCGTGTTCAGTGGCCTGACGAGCACGTGCTACTTGGTTATTGTCGGGCTTCCGAGGGAATTCTTTCACGCTCCGACCTCCAAACCATGCCGACATTATCGCGAAGACCAGTGCCTGGCAACGAAGAAGCCCGCCGCCTCTTTCCGATGCGGCGGGGCGATCAAGGAGAAATGATAAGATGCCAGATAGTTGCGTCTACCAACCGCCAGTTGGACGATTCTCCGACGGTGCAGGCGTGTGAACCGGACATTGCAAAAAGACAATGCCTGAATGAACACGTCGATGGAAAGTGGTGGGCGATGACGGGCTCGAACCGCCGACATCTTCGGTGTAAACGAAGCGCTCTACCAACTGAGCTAATCGCCCGCTCCGGGCCGGACCTTTAAGCAGTTAGGACCGGCTTCGCAAGGCCAAATGAACGGCGAGTGGCTTGGCCGGGAGTCGGTTTCGGCAACAAAGTTCGGCTTGTCAAAAAACCTTCTCCTGTTTGCTGTTATGCTGTCCGGGTCCGCTTGACACCCGGTGGCTTACCCCTTATCCACCGCCCCAACGACGAACACGGCTGACACGTGCTCGTCCATGCGCGGGTGTAGCTCAGTTGGTTAGAGTGCCGGCCTGTCACGCCGGAGGTCGCGGGTTCGAGCCCCGTCACTCGCGCCATTTCTCCTTAGGGCCACGTGCCCTTGATGTCGGAGAAATGTCGACGTTGATTTGTCAAAAATCATCTTCTTTCGTGACCCAGTCCAGGTCCATTCCTTTCGAATTCTGGCATTGATCCTCATCCATCGACCTGCCCGCCTGTTTGTGGTCAAGCCAGAAGACAATAGCTTCTCGGACAAGAGCCGGGTCTAACCCATTCGCTCCCGCTCACAGTCTCATCCCGCAGCGCCGGGCTTCACCCCTTGGCGAGCAGTGCCTCGACTTCCTGCAGCGTCGGCATGGACGGCGCGGTGCCCGGGCGCGTGACCGAGATGCCGGCGACGGCGCAGGCGAAGCGCACCGCCTGCAGGGGTTCGATCCCGCTCGACAGCGCGGCGGCCAGGCCGCCATTGAAGGCGTCGCCCGCCCCGGTGGTCTCGATGACCGGGCCGGCGGCGACCGCTGCGACATGCTCGGAACGGTCGGCCGTGTGCAGCAGCGCGCCCTTTTCGCCGAGCGTCACGACGACAGCGCCCACGCCCTTCTCAAGCAGGCTGTCGGCGGCACGGCGGGCATCGTCGATGGAGGACACCTTGATGCCGGTCAGTTCCTCGGCCTCAGTCTCGTTCGGCGTCACATAGTCGCAAAGTGTATAGATGCGGTCCGGAAGCTTGGCCGCCGGCGCCGGGTTGAGAATGGTGGTCACCCCTGCCCCGCGCGCGATCTCCAGCGCCCGCATCGCCGCCTCGATCGGCTGCTCAAGCTGGGTGACGAAGACGCCGGCCGCGCGGATCAGGCCGGCATTTGCCTCGATATCGGCGGGCGTGATCAGCATCGCCGCACCGGGGCTGACGATGATCGCGTTGTTGCCGCTCGTCTCCTCGATGAAGATATAGGCGGCACCGGTGTAGCTTTCCGGCGTGTCGATGACGGCGCTCTTCACTCCGGCCTGCGACCAGGTCTGTCTCGCCATATCGGCAAAGGGGTCAGCCCCGAGGCGGGTCAGGAAGGTGACATCGGCACCGAGCCGGCCGGCTGCCACCGCCTGGTTCGAGCCCTTGCCGCCGGGGCCGAGCGTGAAGGACGTGCCCAGGATCGTCTCGCCCATCCGCGGCTGGCGGGCGGCGCGGTAGGCCGTGTCGGCGACGAAGACGCCCAATATGACAACCGGCTTCATGACGATCGGTTTCGCCGGCATGCCCCTACTCCGCATCCGGTGGCACGACGCCCTTGCGGAAGGCAAAACAGCCATAGAAGCGGCGCTCGCCGGTCTGGATGACGCAATAGGCCTTCTTGGCGCGTTCGTAGAAGGCGTAGCGCTCGACCGAGATCATCGGCCAGGCCTTGCCCTCGGCGGCATCGATCTCTTTTTGCACTTCCTGCTGCACGGCGGGAATGTCGTCCGGCTTGCCGACGATCTCCATGCGCGCGGCCGCGTCGTCGACGAAGGTGTCCAGCGGATAGAGCGAAAGCACCGCCTTGACCACGTCGGCCGCCGACGCATCGATGCGCAGCAGCCGGCCAAGCACGGTCTGGCGCGCCACCGAATCGGACGGGAAATTGGTGTCGGCGATAATCAGATCGTCGCCGTGGCCCATCGCCCGCAGCGCCTGCAGCACATCGGCATTGAGCAGGGGATTGATTCCTTTGAGCATGGTATTCCTCGCGAAGTTTGCTGGGGCGAAATCAAAGACGCTTGCCGGTCTCTGCGTCGAAGAGATGCACCTGGTCGAGCCGCGGTTTCAGCTGCAGTGTGTCGCCCGGCTTGAAGTCGTGGCGCTCACGGAACAGCGCCACCATCTCGCCCTCGCCGAAGCGCAGGAACACCAACGTCTCGGAACCGGTCGGCTCGACCACCGAAATCTTCGCCGAAACACCATCTGGATGGATTTCGAGGTGCTCGGGCCGCACGCCGTAGACGACATTGCGGCCATCTTCCACGGCACTCTTGGCAGCAATCGGGAACGGCGTCCCGGCGATCTCGACGACGGGCTTGTCGCCCTTGCGCACGACGCCCTTGAGCAGGTTCATCGAGGGCGAGCCGATGAAGCCGGCGACAAACAGGTTGGCCGGCCGGTCGAACAATTCCAGCGGCGCGCCGACCTGCTCGATGCGACCGTCGCGCATCACCACGATCTTGTCGGCCATGGTCAT
Organism: Mesorhizobium sp. M1142; assembly: GCF_040318565.1. Lineage (NCBI taxonomy): Bacteria > Pseudomonadati > Pseudomonadota > Alphaproteobacteria > Hyphomicrobiales > Phyllobacteriaceae > Mesorhizobium > Mesorhizobium sp. M1142. Next base: position 197,217 of record NZ_JAMYMK010000007.1, on the reverse strand, counting down.
GGCCTCGATCTGGTCGTGGGTGACGTAGATGGTGGTGGTCTTCAGTCGTTGGTGCAGTTCCTTTATCTCCGTGCGCATCTGGACACGCAGCTTGGCATCGAGATTGGAGAGCGGCTCGTCGAACAGGAACACCTGCGGGTTGCGCACGATGGCGCGGCCCATGGCGACGCGCTGGCGCTGGCCGCCCGAGAGCTGGCGCGGATAGCGCTTGAGGTAGGGATTGAGGTCGAGGATGTCGGCGGCCCGCTTGACCCGCTCAGTGACCACCGCCGGGTCGGTTTTGCGCAGCTTGAGAGCGAAGGCCATGTTCTGCTCGACCGTCTTGTGCGGATAGAGCGCGTAGTTCTGGAACACCATGGCAATGTCGCGCTTGGCCGGCGGCAAATGGTTGACGACGCGCTCGCCGATGGCGATGGTGCCGCCGGAGACCGTTTCCAGCCCCGCTACCATCCTCAGCAACGTGGACTTGCCGCAACCGGAAGGCCCGACCAGCACCACGAACTGCCCGTCGGCGATGTCGACGCTGACATCGTGCAGAACCTTGACGGTTCCGAACGCCTTGGCCACATTGCGGATCGCGACTTGAGCCATCATTCCCCCTTTGGTTGCCGTGAAGCTAAACAACGCAAACGGCGAGGGCAAGTCGGTCTCTTATAGATAAAAAACCCATTCACGTTGACACCGCACTTCGTTGTGCGAATAGTGACAGTGTCCGGCTTATGACCCTGTTCCGGGCGCACCGGTACGCTTGTCCGGGACTGAATGCCAAGCGTCGCGGGAGGGAGAATTCGGGCCGCTATTTACGGGAGTCGCTGTCGTTGGGGAACATAATCGGCGCTCCATCATCTGAACCAAATTCACGATTGACCTTCTGGGAGGAACGAGATGAAAGTCAGCCTTTATAACCAATTTGTCCGCGCCGGGGCCACCCGCCGCGACGTGCTGAAGGGAGCGGCCAGCATGGCCGCCCTCGCCGCGGCGTCTGGCGCCGGGCTTGGCGCCCTGACGCGCCCGGCCGCGGCCGCCGATGACCTGCGTGCGCAGATCCTGCAGATTCCGGGCGTCGGCAAGGGTCAGCCGACCGATGCCGATTTCCAGCAGGTCGGCGAGCTTTGCCTGGGAGCCACCAAGGCCAATGTCAAGGAAGGCGAATTCGCCGGCGTTGAACTCACCTTCATGGGCCTCAACAACCAGAACCTGCACAATGTGCTGTTTCGCGGCTTCCTGAAGCCGTGGGAGACCTATACCGGCGCCAAGATCAACTGGATCGACCTGGCGCAGGCTGACTACAATCCGCGTCTGCAGCAGGCGATCGCTACCAACACTATCGACTTCGACATTGTCGAAATGGGCGCACCGTTCGAAGGCGACGTCTGCGGCAAGGGCCTGACTTCGGAGATGCCCGACTGGGTCAGGACGCAGATCGACATGGACGACCTGGTGGCCTATCTGAAACCTCCCGTCGGCACATGGAACGGCAAGCAGTATCGTGTGACCGTCGACGGCGACGCGCATAACTTCAACTACCGCACCGATGTGTTCGCCGATGCCGATCTCGCCAAGGCGTGGAAGGATGGGGGCGGTGAAGGCGAATGGGGCGTGCCGAAGACCTGGCAGCAAGTGCAGGCGGTGACCAAGTTCCTCAAGGGCAAGCAGGTGAACGGCCAGGACGTCTATGGCTATCTCGATGCGCCCAAGCCCTGGGGCGGTTTCGGCTTCTACTTCCTCGGCAGCCGCGCCAGCGCTTACGCCAAACATCCCGACGACAAAGCTTGGCTATTCGATCCGGACACCATGAAACCGCGCGTCAACAACCCGGCCTGGGTCCGCGCGATCCAGGACGTGATCGATGCATTGCCTTCCGAACCGCAAGATCAGATCAATGCCGACCCGAACCAGACCTGTTTCTCTCAATTCCTCGGCGGCACCGGGTCGATGCTGGTTTGGTGGGGAGACGCTGGCTCGAACGTCAAAACCAACGACTCGTCGGTCGTAGGGGACGTCACCGGCTTCTCGATCCTGCCGGGCTCGGACGATGTCTACAACTCCAAGACCGGCCAGTGGGACAAGCTCGCCAGCGGCCCGAACCATGCGCCGAACTGCGCCTATCTCGGCTGGGGCGTCTACGTCATGGCGCGCGTCGACAGCGACGAAAAGAAGAAGAAGGCCGCCTGGTCCGCCGCCGCTCATCTCGGCGGCAAGGACCTGTCGCTCTGGTGCGCGGCCTATCCGTCGGGTTTCCAGCCCTACCGCAACTCGCATTTCAACATTCCGGAATGGGTGGCGGCGGGCTACGACGAAGCGTTCATAAGCTCATATCTCAAGTCGGAAGCCGACAGCTACAACCATCCGAACGCGGCGATCGAGCCGCGTATCCCCGGCATCTTCCAGTACTACAGCGCCGCCGAGGACATTTTGGCCAACACCTTTGCCGGCAAGATGAAGGCGCAGGAAGGCGCCGACGCCATCGCAGCCGCTTGGGAGAAGATCACCGACCAGATTGGCCGCGACAACCAGATCAAGCTCTACAAGGCCTCGCTCGGCATGTAGGCTGAGATCGTGAAACTTGGTCCGGCAGCGCAAAGCCGCCGGACCTCCGCTTGACCGACTTGGCCTCGACCGGCTCGGCCGGTCATCGAGCCTCCTGTGAACGGGCAAGACGCGTGGCTGACCGGACCCTGGCTGACCAGACTTTGTCGACAAGTGAATGGCCGGCAGGCGCCGTGCCATCCGACCTGATCCCACGGAGCCGCAAACGGCTTGGCTGGGCGCTGATGGCTGCTGCAACGCTCGGCCTTCTGGCGGTGATCGCGCTGCAGATCCTTTACAAGAGCGATGTCGACGCTATCGGCTTCGAGAGCTGGCGGCCGGTGGTCTACGCCTATGTGCTGTGGGGTGTCGCACTCGGCATCGGCCAGGTGCTGACGCGCGGCGAGGACGGCCAGCGCGCGCTGTTCCTGCTGCCGGCGCTGCTGTTCACCATTGCCATGGTGATCTTCCCGACCCTGTTCGGCTTCTACATCGCGCTGACCGATTGGAACCTCAGTTCTTTCAGCGGCCGGAAGTTCAACGGGCTCGACAATTTCTGGCAGATGCTGAACGATGCCTATTATCGCAACGCGCTGTTCAACATGGTGCTCTACGTGCTGGCGGTGTTGGTCGAATATGTGATCGCCTTCGGCCTGGCGCTGCTGCTCAACGCGCAGATCCGGGCGCGAAAATTCTTCCGCGTCGTCTTCCTGCTGCCGCTGATGCTGTCGCCGGTGGCGGTGTCGTGGATGATCGGCAAGTCGTTGATGGAATACCGCTTCGGGCCGGCCGCCACGCTGGCGCGGCATCTCGGCTGGGAAAACCCGGCCTTCTTCTCCAACCCGATCACCGCCCGCATCTCGATCATGGTGCTCGACGCCTGGACCTTCATCCCGTTCATGATGATCATGCTGCTCGCCGGCCTGCAGGCGATGTCGCGCGAAGTGCTCGAGGCGGCGCGTGTCGATGGCGCCAACCCATGGCAGACCTTCTGGCAGGTCACCTTCCCGCTGATGCTGCCGGTCTCGGTGACGGCAGTCATCCTGCGCATCATCTTCAAGCTGAAGCTCGCCGATATCATCATCACCGTCACCTCTGGCGGCCCGGGCGGCGCGACCGATTCAGTGTCGAGCTTCATCTACCGCGAATATCGCGATCGATCGAATGTCGGCTACGGCACGATGCTGGCGATGGCCTATTTGATCATCATCATCGTGTTCGTGACCTGGCTGCTGAAATTCGCCAGCCGCTTCGTGCGCAACGTCAACTGATCGGGCCGGCAAGATGAGCGTTCAGACCACGGACTATGCCGCTTCCGAAATTCGTTCGCCGGCGAGCTTCGTCGCCAACCGCGTCTTCATCTACGGCGCGCTCATCTTCTGGGCCTTCATCTGTCTGTTCCCGATCTATTGGACGATAACCACTTCGTTCAAGACCGCGGTGGACGTCACCCAGGGCCATCTGATTCCGTTCGTCGACTTCCAGCCCGACTGGAAAGGCTGGCGGTCACTCGGCCTCTCTCCGGACTCGATCCTTCGGACGTCGACGGTTCGCGACGAATTTATCAAGCGCTTCATGAATTCGGTCATCACTTCGGTCGGCGCCTCGAGCCTGGCGATCGTCATTGGCAGCCTCGCCGCTTACGGGCTGACCCGCTATCGTTACAAGTTCGCCTGGTTCAGGAACGAGGACATCTCCTTCTTCTTCCTGTCGCAGCTGATCCTGCCGCCGGTGGTACTGGCCTTGCCCTTTCTCGTGCTCTACCGGGAAGTCGGCCTGCTCGACACACGCATCGGGCTGATCCTGCTCTATACGCTGATGGTGCTGCCGATCGTCATCTGGATCATGCGCGACCAGTTCAATTCCATTCCCGTAGAACTGGAGGAGGCAGCACTCGTCGACGGCCTGTCGATCTGGGGCGCTTTCTTGCGCATCGTCATGCCGATCGCGCTGCCGGGCATGGTCGCGGCCTTCATCCTTGCAATGGTGCTGTGCTGGAACGAGTATTTCTTCGCCGCGCTTCTGACCTCGACCGACGCCAAAACCATCCCTGTCATGGTGGCGAGCCAGACCGGCTCACAAGGCATCAACTGGTGGTCGATGGCAGCGCTCGCCACCGCGGCCATCACACCGCTCGCCGTTATCGGCATCGCGCTCGAGCGTTACCTGATCATGGGCATGACGGCGGGCGCGGTGAAATAACTGCGCCAGCCTTCCCTTCTTCCACAACAAGGGAATAACAAGGGAAGAGGGAAAACCGCGCTAACCCGAAAGGGTTGCCCGCAAATGATCGAGGATCATGGCGATCCCTTTTTGCCAATTCGGCCGAGGCTTCGGAAGCACTTGCCGTGTACCAGCCGGTGTTGTCGGCGAAGCGGTCGGCATCGACCGCTTCCGGGCACAACGCCAGCATCAGCGACGTCTCGCCGATGCCGGCATGGTCAAACGGGTATTGGGTGTGCATTGAAGCCGGCATCAGCGGATGCACCTGCACCCAGTTGAAGAAATTGCTGCCCTCGGCGTGCTCGGCATAATAGTTGGCCATCGCCGCAGAGCCCCACCAGCCTTCGCCACGTTCTTTCTCCAGGAAGCGGAAGATCGCCTGCCGGCCGGCGGCCTTGAAGGCGAGATCGGTTGGCATGCCGGCAGCAAAATTTTCGGTCTGGTGGTGAATGATGGCGTGGATGTTGCGGAAGCCGATACGCAGCAGGCTGTAGAACAATTCTTCCGCAAATGGCGCCAGCACATTGCCGCCGACCTGCACCGAACCACTGCCCTCCGGTGCTGCAACCGCATAGCTCGCCGCGCCGTAATAGAAGGGCGGCAGAATGACGATCTCGGCTTCTTTTTCGAACAGTTCCAGGCTCTTGATCACCGCCAGCGTGTCCATGCCGACGGCCATGTGCTCGCCATGGTATTCAAGCACACCGAGCGGCAACACGACCGGCCGGTTCTCGACAATCGCCTTGCGGATCTGGTGCGGCAGCATCAATTCGTACCGCATGACAACTACTCCATATTGGTGTGGCGGGCGCGCATCGCTTCAGGCGAGACGCCGGTCAGGTCCCGGAGCTTCAGCACCATCACTTCGAAGAGAACGAACAGCGCGCCTTCGAAGACCGAGCCCATCGGCAGCACGGACGTCTTTTCCGGCCCCTGGTCGTCGGCCATGGTCTGAGCCGGGATAAGCAGTGTGAAGTCGGCCAGCTTCGCGGCAGTGCTGTGGGATTGCGCGGTGAGCAGCAGGACTGTGGCACCGGCCTCGCGCGCGACCCGCATCAAGGTCAGCACCGTCGAGGTCTCGCCCGGGCCGGAACTGGCGAGGAAGACATCGCCCGCGCCCAGGGGCGGCGTGGTCATATCGCCGACAACCGAAACCGGCAGACCGAGGTGATAGAGCCGCATGGCAAAACCCTTGACCTGCAGCGCCTCGCGGCCGCACCCATAGGTGACGATCTTTCTCGCGCCCGCCAAGATGGCGCAAGCGGCGTCGATGCGGCTTTCGTCGATACGTTCCAGCACGGTACCAAGCTCGCTCAGCGCAATCCCAAACAGGTTTTCGCCGGCGTCCCTCATGACTGCACCAGCTTGCAGTTGCCGGAGAACCACTTGAATATGTCAGTCACATCTGCCCCGAACAGCTTGTTTTCATTCATGCTATCACCGCGAAAATCGGTGTCCAACGACACGCAGTGCTTTTGATGTGCCACAGCCGTGATAGTGTCACGGCAAATCGCAAATGAGGAACAACAGTATATGAAGACACGGCATTTCGACCGCATCGGCAATGGCGGCATCACCTTCACCGAGCTCGGCTTCGGCACCGCGCCGCTCGGCAATCTCTACCGCGCCGTCTCCGACGAGGACGCCAATGCCACGCTGGAGGCGGCATGGCGGGTCGGCTGCCGCTACTTCGACACCGCGCCGCTTTATGGGCTAGGCCTAGCCGAAACGCGGCTCAATCCGTTCCTGCGTTCGAAGAAGCGCGACGACTACGTGCTGTCCAGCAAAGTCGGACGCATCATGCGCGCCTGTCCGCCGGATCAGCGCACCGGCATCGGCAAATTCTTCGACACCCCTTCGCGCCGCGAGGTCTACGACTATAGCTATGACGGTATCATGCGCTCCTTCGAGGCCTCGCTGGAACGGCTCGGTGTCGACCGCATCGACATCCTCTTCGTGCACGATGTCGACGTCTTCACGCATGGCAGCAAGGAAGCCTCGGACCAGCGCATCCAGGAATTCATGAGCTCCGGCTACTATGGATTGCTGGCATTGCGCGACCAGGGCGTGATCAAGGCGTTCGGCGGCGGCATCAACGAGTGGCAGGTTGCCCAGACGCTGGCCGAGCGCGGCGATTTCGATCTGTTCCTGCTTGCCGGGCGCTACACGCTGCTGGAGCAGGAGGCGCTGCAGTCTTTCCTGCCGCTATGCCAGCAACGCGGCATCGGCATCGTTCTCGGCGGGCCTTACAATTCCGGCATCCTGGCAACCGGGCCGAAGCCCGGCGCCTACTACAACTATTCGAAGGCGCCGCAGGACATCATCGACCGCGTCACCCGTATCGAGGCCGTCTGCAAGCGCCACGGCGCGCGCCTGATCGAGGCGGCGCTGCAGTTCCCGCTGCTGCATCCTTCCGTCGTCTCGGTAATCCCCGGCGGCCAGTGGCCTGGCGAAGTCGAAAGCAATCGCTCGCTGCTCGACGCGAAGCTGCCATCGGCGCTGTGGGCCGATCTCAAGAAAGAAGGCTTGATGCGCACGGACGCGCCGACGGCGTAGCGCCGTCCTTTCCAACAGAAAAGAAAAACCGGATATGCCGGTTCTTCTTTTCTCTGAAAGACTTAAGGAGGCGCTTAGTTGACCGCGTCCTTGAGGCCCTTGCCGGCCGAGAACTTCGGCACGGTGCGCGCCGGGATCTTCACTTCCGCACCGGTCTGCGGATTGCGGCCGGTCGACGCGGCGCGTTTTGACACGGTGAAATTTCCGAAGCCGACAAGCCGGACATCGCCGCCCTTTTTCAGTTCGCCGGTGATGACGGAAAACACCGCATCAACCGCCGACTGCGCGTCACCCTTCGAAATACTCGCGGCATCGGCGACAGCGGATACCAGTTCGTTCTTGTTCATAAAAATTCCCTTCCATGAGAAAACCGGAACACTCGACTCATCCGGCAGGAAACGGACTTTAGAAAGAAGCGCCCCGGCAACCAAGTCGAAAAGCGCCAAGAAAGTTGAAAAAAGCCCGGAAATCTGCGGTTCTTCACATGAAAAAGCCGGGCTCAAGGCCCGGCTCTCTCTTTGTGCATTGCAACTTTAGCAAGCGCTAATGCGCCAGCGATTTACCAGCTTCGTCTGCGACATCGACCACGGCCGGCGCATTAACGGGTTCGACCCACTGGATCGGTTCCGGCATACGCACCAGCGCATGGCGCAACACTTCACCGACGCGTGAGACCGGAATGATTTCCATGCCGCTCTTCACGTTTTCCGGAATCTCCGCCAGATCCTTGGCGTTCTCTTCCGGGATCAGCACCTTCTTGATGCCGCCGCGCAGTGCGGCAAGCAGCTTTTCCTTAAGGCCGCCGATCGGCAGCACCCTTCCGCGCAGCGTGATCTCGCCGGTCATCGCCACATCGGCCCTGACCGGGATACCGGTCAGCACCGAAACGATTGCCGTCGCCATCGCCACGCCAGCAGACGGTCCGTCCTTCGGGGTTGCGCCCTCCGGCACGTGGACGTGGATATCGCGCTTGTCGAACAGCGGCGGCTCGACGCCGAAATCGATGGCCCGCGAGCGGACGTAAGAGGCCGCCGCAGAGATCGATTCCTTCATCACGTCGCGCAGATTGCCGGTCACGGTCATGCGGCCCTTGCCGGGCATCATGACGCCTTCCACCGTCAACAGCTCGCCGCCGACTTCCGTCCAGGCGAGCCCGGTGACCACGCCGACCTGATCGTCGCTCTCGACCTGGCCGAAGCGGAAGCGCGGAACACCAAGGTAATCGGCAAGATTGTCCGCCGTGATGTTGATCGTCTTCTTCTTCGTCTTCAGGATCTCGGTCACCGCCTTGCGCCCGAGCTTCATCAGCTCGCGCTCCAGGCTCCTGACGCCCGCTTCGCGGGTGTAGGTCTGGATGATGCCGCGGATCGCGTCCTCGCCGACGGAGAACTCCTTCGGCTGCAACGCGTGGTCGCGGATCACCTTGGGCATCAGGTGACGCTTGGCGATCTCGATCTTCTCGTCCTCGGTGTAGCCAGCGATACGGATGATCTCCATGCGGTCCATCAAGGGCGCAGGAATGTTCAGCGTGTTCGCCGTCGTCACGAACATCACGCTCGACAAGTCGTATTCGACCTCGAGGTAGTGGTCCATGAACGTCGAGTTCTGCTCGGGATCGAGCACCTCGAGCAAAGCCGATGACGGATCGCCGCGGAAATCCTGGCCCATCTTGTCGATCTCGTCGAGCAGGAAGAGCGGATTGGATTTCTTCGCCTTCTTCATCGACTGGATGACCTTGCCGGGCATCGAGCCGATGTAGGTGCGCCGGTGACCGCGGATCTCGGCCTCGTCGCGCACGCCGCCCAGCGCCATGCGGATGAACTCGCGACCAGTCGCCTTGGCGATCGACTTGCCGAGCGAGGTCTTGCCGACACCGGGAGGTCCGACGAGGCACAGGATCGGCCCCTTCAGCTTCTTCTGGCGGCTCTGCACGGCGAGGTATTCGACGATGCGGTCCTTGACCTTGTCGAGGCCGAAATGATCCGTATCGAGCACGTTCTGGGCAAAGGCCAGATCCTGCTTGACCTTGGAGTTCCTGCCCCATGGGATCGACAGCAGCCAGTCGAGATAGTTGCGCACCACGGTCGATTCAGCCGACATCGGCGACATCGTCCGCAGCTTTTTCAGTTCGGCTTCCGCCTTTTCGCGGGCCTCCTTGGAAAGCTTGGTCTTCTTGATACGCGCCTCGATCTCGGCGGCCTCGTCGCGGCCGTCCTCGCCCTCGCCGAGCTCCTTCTGGATCGCCTTCATCTGCTCGTTGAGGTAGTATTCGCGCTGTGTCTTCTCCATCTGGCGCTTGACGCGCGAGCGGATGCGCTTCTCGACCTGCAGCACCGAGATTTCGGCTTCCATGAACCCCATCGCCTTTTCCAGCCGTTCCTTGACGGACAGCGTGGCGAGCATCTCCTGCTTCTCGGGGATCTTGATGGCAAGATGCGAAGCGACCGTGTCGGCGAGCTTGGAATAGTCGTCGATCTGGCTGGCGGCACCCACCACTTCGGGCGAGATCTTCTTGTTCAGCTTGACGTAGTTCTCGAAGTCGGTGACCACGGAACGTGCCAGCGCCTCGACCTCGACCTCTTCCTCATCCGGTTCGACCAGCGCCGCAGCACGGGCTTCATGGAAGTCGGGACGGTCGGTGAACGCGACGATTTTCGCGCGCGAGGCACCTTCGACCAGCACCTTCACGGTGCCGTCCGGCAGTTTCAGCAATTGCAGCACATTGGCGAGCGTGCCGATGTCAAAGATCGCATCGGGCTCCGGATCGTCGTCGGCGGCATTCATCTGGGTCGCGAGCAGGATCTGCCTTTCCTGACCCATCACTTCTTCCAGCGCCTTGATCGACTTTTCACGCCCGACAAAGAGCGGAACGATCATGTGCGGGAACACCACGATGTCGCGCAGCGGGAGGACTGCGAAGACGCCGTCGCTGGGAGCCTTGGATAATTTGGCCATTGTCCAACCTTTCATGTCGCGGCCGCCAATCGGCCAACCGCGAATCTCATATTAACGACCGGGGATCGTTCCGCCTACCACCGTTTGTGACGGGAGTTTTACAGCACAGAATTCGGCACCACGGCCTTCTGCCATTAGTTGGAGGCACTGAGGGTAAAGATCAAGGGTCAACACGGTCCGTACCTCCAATCCGCACCCAGCACGCGGCGCCATACGCGGTGTGCGACAGCAAAACGGCGCCCCGCGGCGCCGTTTCAGAAAAATCCATTGCCGGCTCACGTCAGGCGCTGACGTTGCCCTTCTTTTCCTTCTGCTCGGAATAGATGTAGAGCGGCCTGGCGTTGCCTGACACCACCTCTTCCGAAATAACCACTTCGCGCACGCCTTCTAGTGCTGGCAGCTCGAACATGGTGTCGAGCAGGATCGCTTCCATGATCGAACGCAGGCCGCGTGCGCCGGTCTTGCGCTCGATTGCGCGCTTGGCGATCGCCGAGAGCGCGTTCTCGTGGAAGGTCAAGTCGACATTTTCCATCTCAAACAGCCGCTGATACTGCTTGACCAACGCGTTCTTCGGCTCGGTCAGGATTTGGATCAGTGCCGGCTCGTCGAGATCCTCCAGCGTCGCCAAGACAGGCAGACGGCCGACGAACTCGGGAATGAGGCCAAACTTCAAGAGGTCCTCAGGCTCGACCAGGCGGAAAACATCGCCGGTGCGGCGATCCTCGGGCGAAGCGACGATAGCGCCGAAACCGATCGAGGTCTTCCTGCCGCGATCCGAGATGATCTTGTCCAGCCCGGCGAAAGCGCCGCCGCAGATAAATAGGATGTTGGCGGTGTCGACCTGCAGAAATTCCTGCTGCGGATGCTTCCTACCGCCCTGCGGCGGCACGGAGGCGACAGTGCCTTCCATGATCTTCAAAAGTGCCTGCTGCACGCCCTCGCCCGATACGTCACGGGTGATCGACGGGTTGTCCGACTTGCGCGAGATCTTGTCGATCTCGTCGATATAGACGATGCCGCGCTGGGCGCGCTCGACATTGTAGTCGGCCGACTGCAACAGCTTCAGGATGATGTTCTCGACGTCCTCGCCGACATAACCGGCTTCGGTCAGCGTCGTCGCGTCGGCCATGGTGAAGGGGACGTCGATGATGCGGGCCAGCGTCTGCGCCAGCAGCGTCTTGCCGCAGCCGGTCGGGCCGATCAGCAGGATGTTCGACTTCGCCAGTTCGACATCGTTGTTCTTGCCGGCATGGGCGAGGCGCTTGTAGTGGTTGTGGACGGCCACCGACAGCACGCGCTTGGCGTAGGGCTGGCCGATGACGTAGTCGTCGAGAACCTTGAGGATTTCCTGCGGTGTCGGCACGCCCTCGCGCGACTTCACCATCGAGGTCTTGTTCTCTTCGCGAATGATGTCCATGCACAGTTCGACGCATTCGTCGCAGATGAACACCGTCGGCCCGGCGATCAGCTTGCGCACTTCGTGCTGGCTTTTGCCGCAAAACGAGCAATAAAGCGTGTTCTTGGAATCACCGCTGTTGTTGCCGACCTTGCTCATTTTCCTGTCCTTTCATGGCCGCCCGCCGATGGTCTGGTTGAAAGGGCGCATATTCAATCTATCGCGGGAATCCGCTGCCGCCAGTGCCCCGGCTCCCGCAACGCATTCCGTACGAAACACAAATCGGAAAACGGGGCAATGATTCGAACAACCCCACGCAAAGCTAAGCCGTCGAAAATCAACATAGCCTTAACGTAGGCAATTGCACCCGTCGAGGGAACAGCCAATTGTGGCCGAAATGCCGCAAGCTGCGCCAAAAGCGCGTAATCCCGCCACTCATTGCCACCGCAGGGGCCACCGCGGGACTATAAGGCAATACCTTCGACCGGCTCACGTGACGAAATGACCTTGTCGATGAGGCCGAAATCCCTGGCCTCGTCGGCAGTCATGAAATGGTCACGGTCGAGCGTTCTTTCAATCTCATCGTAGCTCTTGCCGGTGTGCTTGACGTAAACCTCGTTGAGGCGGCGCTTCAGCTTGATGATATCCTGGGCATGGCGCTCGATGTCGGAGGCCTGGCCCTGGAAGCCGCCGGAAGGCTGGTGGACCATGATGCGGGCATTCGGCGTAGCAAAGCGCATGTCCTTGTGGCCGGCAGTCAGGAGCAGCGAACCCATCGATGCGGCCTGGCCGATGCAGAGCGTCGACACGGCGGGCTTGATGAACTGCATGGTATCGTAGATCGCCATGCCGGAGGTGACGACGCCGCCGGGCGAGTTGATATAGAGGTTGATTTCTTTCTTCGGATTCTCCGCTTCGAGGAACAGCAGTTGCGCGCAGACCAGCGTCGCCATGCCGTCCTCGACCGGGCCGGTGATGAAAATGATGCGCTCCTTGAGGAGCCGCGAGAAAATGTCGTAGGCCCGCTCGCCGCGATTGGTCTGTTCGACCACCATCGGAACGAGGTTCATGTAGGTTTCGACGGGGTTCTTCATGGACTATCCCTTTTTGAGGATGGGATTCCGGCGCCGGAGATTTGCAATCGGGCAGAATCGGTTCTGGATCGTTATTGTGTAAATAGGATGCCGGCTCACCCTAGCGCAAGGCCGCCTCTCCTAGCCATCCGGTTAAGTCGAATCAAGCTTTCCAAAGCAAGTTTCGCCCGTCGCCGTGCCGGCAGCCCTCTCCTGCCGTCGGAAGGGCGCTCATGCCTGGCCGGCGTTTAGCGTTTTCTTAACCGCATCGCTTAACGAAAAGTGGTGAAACCGCTTTTTCCAGCCACGGCTTACCCTACAATTCAACGTTGAACTCGCTTCATGCAGTTCAAACAGGGGGAGTGCGATGATCAGGAAAGCTGCTTCCTTGGCCCTTACCGGCATTACCGTTCTCGGCATGGCGTCCGAAACGGCTGCCGGCGGACGCGCGGTCGAATGCTACGAGCAGGTCAACCGGCCGGCCGTCTACGACACGGTCTATGAGGACGTGCTCGTCAGCCCAGCCGGCCAGCAGGTGGAATACGAGGCGCCAATCTACGGAACGCGCGAGCGCGTGGTGCAGATCGCGCCGGTGCGTGTCAGCTACGAGATCGTGCCCGCCATCACCCGCACCATCTACCGCTCCGTGAAGGTTGCTGACGGCGGCTATTCCTGGGAATGGCGCATCATCAATGGCCGCAAGGTGCTGTGCAAGGTCAGGCACAAGGCGCGCTATGAACGCGTGGCCGAAATCGTCGTGGTTGAGCCGGAACGCCGGCGGCGCGTTGTCCTCCCCGCCGAATACGAGAGCGTCGCCGAAGAGGTTCTGGTGCGGCCGGAGCAGCGGCGCATCATCGACATTCCGGCGTCGTATCAGACAGTGGCTCGCCGCTTGGTGGTCAGGGAGGGTTCGTCGAGCTGGCGGCGAGTGCATATTCCGAGGCATTGCCGATACTAGGCGCTCAGGGCGCCTCGGCCCTGAGCCATTTCTTCAGGCCGTCGACATCGTCATTGCCGACGCAGGCCGCAACCCTTCTGCCAACAGCCGCGCCGAACTTGTAGCCGTGGCCGGAGCAGGCCGAGACGACCAGGCATTTGCCTTTCCGGTGGGCCAGGAATCTCTCGTCGACGGTGAAGGTGTAGGCGCAGGTGACCACTTCGGTGACCCTGTACTCCTCGATCCGGGCAATCGGCGGCGAAAACAGGTTGCGGATCGCCTCACCCTCGCCCGGCACCGGCTGGCGGTTCCAGTCGGCATCGCTGGTCGGCACCCTGTGCAGGCCCGAGCCGAATTTCATGCCGGCGCCACCTGTCGGCGGAATTGCGTAGCCGTCGATGGTGCCGCCGACGTTGAGGACGACCGGCGCTGCCTGCCACGTTTCTTTCAAATCCGCCGGCGGTTCGACATAGGCGAGCGCGGTGCGCCAGGTTTTCAGTTCGCCGTCCAGTTCCGGGAACAGTTTCAGGACCCAGGCGCCGGCAGCGACGACGATCCAGTCGGCCTGCATCGTTTCGCCGCTCGCAAGCACGACCTGTCCGGCGTCGGCGTCGATCTCGGCGACCTTGCTGTTTTCGTAGACATTGGCGCCGTTCGCGCGCAGCCACCTGGCGAGACCCGAAGCGATCTTGCGGCAGTGCAGCGCGCCGCCGTCCGGCGAAAAATATGCATAGCGGAATGAACCAGGTTCTAGGAACGGCCAGCGTTCGACCGCGGCGTCCGGCTCGACCAATTCGAACGGATAATTTCCCGCTTCCATGCCCTCGCGGTATTCCTCCGCCTCATCTCCCGGCTCGCGCGAAATGCAGATGAAGCCGCGCGGATCGAGATGGCTTTCACCGAGATCGGCCCACATCTCATCCCAGGCTTCATAGGCTTCGGTGATCAGCCGGCCGTAGCCCGTTCCGGCCCGGTAGGCGCGGCGGATGATGCGATGATGGTCGCCGGAGGCGGCGAGCGGATTGGGGATCGGTCCCTGCTCGACGATCGAGACGAGGTGCCCGGCCTTGACCAGCGACCAGGCCGTGGAAAGCCCGGCAATGCCTGCACCGACTACGATCACATTCATGAAAACCGTCCTTCCGCAACCGCTTCGGCGGCTCACCTCACGGGAGGGCCAACATACGGTCTGGCACCAGACTGGCAAGCCGCGCTAATGATCTGGCATGACCGAATTGAAGACGCCCTATCTTGCCTTTGATCCAGCCTCCCGCCGCCTGCGGCTCGATCCGCACGAGCCGGCTTTTTTCCAGAACCCTTACGAAGCCTATGCCTTCCTGCACGGCGCATCGAACGCCTTCGTCTGGGAAGAATTTGGTTTCTGGTGCTTTGGCGGCCTCGACGACGTCAACCGTCTGTTGCGCGATCGCCGCTTCGGCCGCCAGAACCCGGCCGGCATTCCGGACAGCCGGGGCATCGGCCAGGACCGCGCGCATCTCAGCGCCTTCGACGGCGTCGAGGCCAATTCGATGCTGGAGCTGGAGCCGCCCGTCCACACACGGCTCAGAACGCTGGTCAACCGCGCCTTCGTCTCGCGCCAGATCGAGCGGCTCAGGCCGCGTGTCGAGGCGCTGGCCAACGAACTGATCGACCGCTTCGAACCAGGAGAAGTCGACCTGCTGCCGGCGCTCGCCGCTCCCTTGCCGATCACCATCATTGCCGAGATGCTCGGCGTGCCGGTCGATATGGGGCCGCAGCTGCTCGACTGGTCGCATCGGATGGTCGCCATGTACATGCACGGCCGCACCCGCGAGACCGAAGAGACGGCCAATCGCGCGGCGCGGGACTTTTCGCATTTTTTGCGTGGCTACGTCGCCGAGCGGCGAAAGAGGCCGGGCGACGATCTTCTGTCGCTGCTGATTGCGGCGCAGGAGGACGGCCAGAAACTGTCGGAGGACGAGCTGGTATCCTCGGCCATCCTTTTGCTCAATGCCGGCCATGAGGCAACTGTCCACCAGACCGGCAATGCGGTGCGGTCGATCCTCGCACAAGGCGGCGATCCACGCCGCTTCTTCACCTCGTCGGAAGCAACAGCCGCGACGGTCGAAGAGTGCCTGCGCTTCGACGCGCCGCTGCACATGTTCACGCGCTACGCCTATCAGAAGGTCGAGGCCGGGCCTGGTATCGTCGTCCAGCCGGGCGAAACGATCGGTCTGCTGCTCGGCATGGCCAATCACGACCCGGTGGCCTTTGCCGAGCCCTTCGCCTTCAGGCCGGGCCGCGCCGACCAGAAGAACGTATCGTTCGGCGCCGGCATTCATTTCTGCATCGGCGCGCCGCTCGCCCGGCTCGAATTGCAGGTGTCGCTGAAAACCCTGTTCGACCGGCTACCGCAGTTGCATCTTGCCGAACAGCCGCGCTTGCGCGACACCTATCATTTCCATGGGCTGGAAACGCTCGCCGTGCGCTTTTGAGCATTCGTCCGGCAGGCTCAGCCGCAGGGGTGATTAAAGCTTGATCACATACTCCTTGCGAGTCGTTTCAAACACTTCCCAGCTGCCCTTAAAGCCTGGCCTCAGCACGAAGCTGTCGCCTGCCCTGACAGTGCGCGCATCGCCGCCGTCTTCGGCGATCACCGAAACCCCTGACAGGATGTGGCAGAACTCCCACTCATCATATTCGATGCGCCATTTGCCTGACGTCGCTTCCCAGACGCCGACATAAAGGCCGCCGTCCTGTTCCTCGACATTCCAGGTGCGGAATTTCGGATCGCCCGAAATCAGGCGATCCGGCGCCGGCGCGCCAAGTTCCGGTTCGACGGTGTCGACGCCGACGGAAAGAAATTTCGGCGGGGTCATGGCGATCAAACCTTGGCGAGAGCCTGTTCCAGATCGGCGACGATGTCGTTGACGTCCTCGATACCGACCGAAAGCCTGACCGTGTCCGGCCCTGCCCCCGCGTTGATCTTCTGCTCGTCGGAAAGCTGGCGATGCGTGGTCGATGCCGGGTGGATGACCAGCGACTTGGTGTCGCCGACATTGGCCAGGTGCGAGAACAATTCGAGCGCTTCGACGAATTTGATGCCCGCCGCATAGCCGCCCTTCAACCCAAAGGTGAATACCGCGCCGGCGCCAAGCGGCGAGTACTTCTTCTGCAGCGCATTGTTCTTGTCGCCGGGCAGGCCGGGATAGGACACCCAGGCGACCTTGGGATGGTTGGAAAGCCACCCGGCGACTGCGGCCGCATTGTCGCAGTGGCGCTGCATCCTCAGCGGCAAGGTTTCCAGGCCAGTCAGGATAAGGAATGCATTGAACGGCGAAATCGCCGCGCCGATATCGCGCAGCCCGAGCACGCGGGCGGCAATGGCGAAGGCGAAATTACCGAAGGTTTCGTGCAGGACCAGGCCGCCATATTCGGGGCGCGGCTCCGACAGCATCGGATATTTGCCCGACTTCGACCAGTCGAAGGTGCCGCCGTCGACGATGGCGCCGCCGATGGAATTGCCGTGACCGCCGATGAACTTGGTCAGCGAATGCACGACGATGTCGGCGCCATGCTCGATCGGCCGCAGCAGATAGGGCGAGGCCAGTGTGTTGTCGACGATCAGCGGCAGGCCGTGCTTGCGGGCAATGTCGCCGATCTTCTCGATGTCGACGAAGACGCCGCCCGGATTGGCCAGGCTTTCGATGAAGATTGCCTTGGTCCTGTCGTCGATCTGGCTCTCGAAGCTCGAGATGTCATTGGTGTCGGCCCAGCGCACCTGCCAGCCGAAATTTTTGAAGGCATGACCGAACTGGTTGATCGAGCCGCCGTAAAGCTTTGTCGCTGAAACGAAATTGTCGCCGGGCTGCATCAGATTGTGGAAGACCAGCACCTGCGCGGCATGGCCGGAGGCGACCGCAAGGCCTGCCGTGCCGCCTTCGAGTGCCGCGATGCGCTCTTCCAGCACCGCCTGGGTCGGGTTCATGATGCGGGTGTAGATGTTGCCGAACGCCTTCAGCCCGAACAGCGAGGCGGCATGGTCGGCATCGTCGAAGACGAAGGAGGTGGTCTGGTAGATTGGAGTCGCTCGCGCCCCGGTCGCCGGATCCGGCTTGGCGCCGGCATGGACGGCGAGCGTGTTGAAACCGGGCGTGCGGGCCATCGAAAAACCTCCCTCAATGGTGAATAGTGAATGGTGAATGGTGAATGGTGAATGGCAAAGTCGGCCAGCCCCACCCTGATTGCAAGCGGCTCATATGCCGCCTTGCCGGCCTTCCAGAAAAATCCTTCTATTCACCATTCACCATTCATTTACCTACTTCTGGCGAACGCCGAAACTCTGGAACCCCGGCCGCATCAGCGGCTTCTTCGACGACAGCACGCCTGAATTGACGCCGGTCCAGCCGATCTCGCCGGACAGCTTGCCATATTCGATCTTGGGGCAACGGTTCATCACCACCTTGATGCCGGCGGCTTCGGCGCGTGCGGCCGCCTCGTCATGGCGTATGCCAAGCTGCATCCAGATGACCTTCGGCAGCGGATCGAGCCGCAACACCTCGTCGACAATGCCCGGCACGGCAGCGGAAGCGCGAAACACGTCGACCATATCGACAGGTCCTGGAACGTCGGCGAGTCTGGCATAGGTCATCTGGCCCAGAATCACCTTGCCAGCCTGGCCGGGATTGATCGGGAACACCGAAAACCCTTTGCCGAGCAGATATTTCAGCACGAAATAGCTCGGCCGCACGTCATTGGCCGATGCGCCGACCATGGCGATGGTCTTCACCGAATTGAGGATGCCGGCGATATAGGCGTTGTCGTAGGCGTCGTGGTTCATGCCTCGTCATACAGCGCTTCGGAGTGAGGTGCCAACAGCCGAGCAAGTGGCTTGCAATGGGCCAGGGAGAACGTCGTCAGCCCGGCAGCGAAATCGATCCGTCTTCCGCGATCGGAAAAGCCGGATTGTGCGCGACTTCCCAGACATGCCCGTCCGCATCGGCGAAATAGCCGTACCAGCCGCCCCAGAAGGCGCGCCCGGCCGGCTTGACGATCTTGCCGCCGGCCTTCTCAGCCGCCGCAAGCACTTCGTCGACCTCGGCGTCAGAGCGGGTGTTGTAGGCAAGGTAGACGGCCGAAGGTGCCTTGCTGAAGGTCACGCCCGAATCCTCTTCGGCGCTTTGCCGCGGGAACAGGCCGAGAATGGCGCCGCCCATCTGGAAGAAGGCAACGCCCTCGGTGATCCCGGCATGGCGCTTCAGGCCCATCGCCTCGTAGAAGCGCACCGCGCGGTCAAGATCGTCCGTCGCGATGGTGATGATGGAGATGCGCGGTTCCATATCCGCCTCCTATTCCTCCGGCCATTCCGGCTTGCGCTTGCCGATAAAGGCGCCGATGCCCTCTTCCGCGTCGCGCGCCAGCATGTTCTCGACCATGACGCGCCCGGTGTAACCATAGGCCTCGGCGAGCCCCATTTCCGCCTGCTCATAAAAGGCTTCCTTGCCGATCTTGACGACCAGGGAGGATTTGGACGCAATGGTTTGCGCGTATTTGGTGACAATCTGATTCAGATATTCGCGCGGCACGACGCGGTTGACCAAGCCGAATTCCTTGGCGGTTGCCGCATCGATCGTCTCGCCGGTCAAAAGCATCTCCATGGCGTGCTTGCGCGAGACGTTGCGCGACAGCGCCACCATCGGCGTCGAGCAGAACAGTCCGATATTGACGCCAGGCGTGCAGAAGGTCGCCTCGTGCGAAGCGATGGCGAGGTCGCAGCTGGCGACCAGCTGCAATCCGGCCGCCGTTGCCAGGCCGTCGACTTCGGCGATCACCGGCTTAGGATGGCGAACGATCGCCTGCATCAGTGAAGCGCAGGCGGAAAACGTCTTTTCGAAGAAGCCCCTGCCGCGATCGGCATCGGCGCGGTGCGCGCTCAACTCCTTGAGGTCGTGTCCGGCGCAGAACACCTTGCCGACCGCCCCGAGGACGATGACGCGGACGGATTTGTCGGCCTTGGCGCGGTCGAGTTCCGCCGTCAGCGCCGCCATCACTGCAAGCGAAAGAGCATTGGCCGGCGGATTGGCGAGCGTCAGGCGCAGCACGCCCTTGTCCAGCCTGGAGACGACCGGCCCTTCGGCAACGGCAGGCTTGATGGCGACGATTTCGGCCATAGATCGTTCCTCCGCGATTCCGGATCGATG
This sequence comes from Mesorhizobium sp. M1142, assembly GCF_040318565.1. Classification (NCBI taxonomy): domain Bacteria; kingdom Pseudomonadati; phylum Pseudomonadota; class Alphaproteobacteria; order Hyphomicrobiales; family Phyllobacteriaceae; genus Mesorhizobium; species Mesorhizobium sp. M1142. The sequence continues at coordinate 177,369 of NZ_JAMYMK010000007.1, read as the reverse complement.
ATGGACTAATCTAGTATGCCGTCTCGCTTCGTCCAACTCCCTCGTCCGCTTCTGCCCTAATGAATGGCTGTTGCCAGAAACGCCACGTCGCGTTCATACATGCAGGGCGCAAACCGGGAGCCTGAAATGCCCGCCCACAGCAATCTCAAGCCGGTGCTGACGGCCGCCGAAATCAATGCGCTGATGGCGACCATTTTCCCGCAGCTCAACGACCAGTTCACCTTTTACGAGGCGTTGGAGGTGTTTCCAGGCGGCTGTGTCGTGCGACTCAATACCGACGAGCGCCATTTGCGTCCCGGCGGCACCGTGTCGGGTTCGGCGCTGTTCACGCTGGCCGACATAGGCGGTTATGTCTGCGTGCTCTCGCATGCCGGGCCGGATGCGCTTTCGGTCACCACCAGTCTCAACATCAATTTTGTCCGCAAGGCCGAGGGTGGTCCTATCGACGGCCATTGCCGCATCCTCAAGCTCGGCAAGAGCCTGATGGTGTTCGATATCGACATCGTCGCCGGCCCGGAGGGACACACGGTAGCGCACGCAACGGGCACCTATTCGATCCCGCCAAAGCGGATTGATGGTGTGGTAAAATAATACCTTTCATCCAAGGCATTGTTTTTGCTGGATTTTGATAGCTTGCTGACATTTCACGCGCCTTGACGCAGTCGCCGTCCTCTCCTATAAGCCCTCACGGAACAGCGGCCCGCAAAGGCCGCCGTTTTGTTATTGGCGGCGGGCAAGCGCCTTTCGCCAATCCAAGCAACAAGAAACGCCTTCTTTTGAAGGTCCGAACCGAAAGCAACAATTCATGGCAACCTTTTCGCAGAAGCCTGCGGATGTGGTGAAGAAGTGGGTGCTGATCGACGCCGAGGGTCTCGTCGTCGGCCGTCTCGCCACTGTCATCGCCAATCATCTTCGCGGCAAGCACAAGCCCACCTTCACCCCGCACGTCGACGACGGCGACAACGTCATCGTCATCAATGCCGACAAGGTGGTGTTCACCGGCAAGAAGTTCACCGACAAGGTCTATTACTGGCACACCGGCCACCCCGGCGGCGTCAAGGAGCGCACCGCGCGCCAGCTGCTCGAGGGTCGTTTCCCCGAGCGTGTCGTCGAGAAGGCCGTCGAACGCATGATCCCGCGTGGCCCGCTCGGCCGTCGCCAGATGAAGAACCTCCGCGTCTATGCAGGCACGGAACATCCGCATGTCGCCCAGCAGCCCGTCGTCCTCGACGTGGCCAAGCTGAACGCCAAGAACAAGAAGGTTTCGTAAGATGGCTGAGCTTTCCTCGCTCGCAGAACTCGGAGCTGCCACCGGCAATACCAACACCCAGCCGGCCGCACCCGTCCATGTCCAGAAGCTCGACAAATCGGGCCGCGCCTATGCCACCGGCAAGCGCAAGAACGCCATCGCCCGCGTCTGGGTGAAGCCCGGCTCCGGCAAGATCGTCGTCAACGACAAGGTGTTCGCCGAATATTTCGCGCGCCCGGTGCTGCAGATGATCCTTAACCAGCCGATCATCGCCGCCAATCGCGCCGGCCAGTACGACATCGTTGCCACCGTCATCGGCGGCGGCCTTTCCGGCCAGGCCGGTGCCGTGCGCCACGGCATCTCCAAGGCGCTGACCTATTACGAGCCGGCGCTGCGCGCCGTGCTCAAGAAGGGTGGCTTCCTGACCCGCGACAGCCGCGTCGTCGAGCGCAAGAAGTACGGCAAGGCGAAGGCCCGCCGCTCCTTCCAGTTCTCGAAGCGTTAAACAGATACCTGTTTTCTATCGATTTTTTCAAAGGGGCTGCGTATTTCGCAGCCCCTTTTCTTTGTCGACATAGCAGTCCCGCATCTTCAGGTGACCTATCGTAATATTAGCAGTATCTTAATTACCGGCGCGTTCTATATCCCAGGGCAGCAGCCAACTCCACAGAGCGGGAGCTGTGCACGTTGCGACGCGCCGGTAACCCGACGCTCGCGAAGGAGGAGGCAATGCGCATCCATTCCAGCAGTGTGTTTCTAGCAGCTGTCGCCGCCACTTGGGCATTCGCCGCGCCTGCGGCCGACAAAAGCGACAAGCAGCTGATCGAGAATGCGATTAGAGCGGCACCGGCGGCTGTCGGCAAAAACGCCGCCGTCGTGAATTGGGAGATGAAAACGTTGAGGAAGGGCACCAACGGTTTCACTTGCATCCCGGACGACCCGGGCACTCCCGCCGACGACCCAATGTGCACGGATGAGAACGGGATGGCGTGGATGCACGCGATCATGTCCAAGAAGGAGCCGCCGGCAGGAAAAGTTGGTTTCGCCTACATGCTAAAAGGAGGCGATGCGGCCAGCAATACCGACCCCTTTGCAACCAAGCCGCCGGAGGGGGCCGAATGGCTGCATGATGGTCCGCACGTGATGGTCATGAACGCACCAGACATGATGGCCTTGTATCCCCACGAGCCGAACCCCACACAGCCATACGTCATGTTCCCCGACACGCCCTACGCGCACCTGATGATCCCAGTCAAATAGATCAAGCAAGACCTGCCGCGAAGCGTAGTGGCGGGTCACCCTGAGGGAAGGGAGCCGCGCTTATTTTCGGGCGCGACTCTTCCGGGTGTCAGGGCTGGCCGGCGGACGCCTTGATGAAGTCAATGAACGCCCGCAACGGCGCCGGCACGAGGCGCCGGCCGGGATAGTAAAGGAACGGCCCGGAGAAGCTCTGCCACCAGGGTTCAAGCAGCGGTTCGAGCGCTCCGCTCTCGAAGTGAGGACGTAGCCAATCCTCGAACAGGCTGATGATGCCCGTGCCGGCGATGGCTGCATCGACTTTGAGGTCAGTCGCCCCGCCCAGGGTCACGAGAAGCGGCCCCGTCGGGTCGACCCGCACCACCTCGCCGTCGCGCTCGAATTCCCACGGCGGCATCGCACGGCTGGCAAAGCGGCCGCGCAGGCAGGCGTGGCTGAGCAGGTCGCGCGGGTGTTGCGGCCGGCCATGACGATCCAGGTAGGCCGGGCTGGCGGCGGTGGCGAAGCGCTGCACGCGCGGTCCGATCGGCACAGCGATCATGTCCTGCTCCAGCCGCTCCTCATAGCGAATGCCGGCGTCGCACCCCGCCGCCAGCACATCGACGAAGCTCTCCTCCGAGATCACCTCCAACCGGATGCCTGGATAGGCGGCGAGAAAAGGCGGAACGATGCTGGGCAGTACCAGCCGCGCCGCGCTGACCGGCACATTGAGGCGCAACGTACCTGCCGGCCTGTCGCGAAAGCCGTTCACTACGTCGACGGCCGACTCCACCTCGGTCAAGGCAGGACCGAGCCGCGCCAGCAGGCCTTCGCCGGCTTCCGTTAGGACAACGCTGCGGGTCGTCCGGTTGAGCAGCCTGACACCGAGCTGCGTCTCCAGGCGCCGCACCGCCTCGCTCAAGCCGGACGCACTGCCGCCGCTGGCGCGTGCCGCATCCCGAAAACCTTTGGCGCGCGCTACGGCCACGAAGGCGTTCAGGTCCCCGAGATCAATCTGCATTGTTCGTCATTCCGCACAGCCCGTGCGAATTGTACCCAATTATCATGAGATCGGACAGCGTCTATCTGTGCACCGTTCCTGAAGGAGAAAGACAATGTCCAGTATCGACCAGTCCGGCACATTCATCTTCGGCGACCGCAAAGTCAGACGGCTCGGCTACGGCGCCATGCAGCTCGCAGGGCCCGGCGTCTTCGGCCCACCAAAGGACCACGACGCGGCATTGGCCGTGCTGCGCGAAGCCGTTGCACAAGGCGTCAACCACATCGACACCAGCGACTTCTATGGCCCGCACGTGACCAACCTGTTGATCCGCGAAGCGCTCGCACCCTATCCTGACGACCTCCTTATAGTCACCAAGATCGGCGCCAGGCGCGGCCAGGGCGGATCGTGGCTGCCGGCCTTCTCGGCCCAAGAACTCACCCAGGCGGTGCACGACAATTTGCACAATCTCGGGCTCGACGTGCTGGAGGCGGTCAACCTTCGGATCATGTTCGACGCGCATGGCCCCGCCGAAGGGTCGATCGAGGCGCCGCTTGCGACGCTCGCCGAGCTTCAGCGACAGGGCCTCGTGCGCCACATCGGGCTGAGCAACGTCACCGCTGCGCAGATCGCCGAAGGCCGCAGGATTTGCAAGATCGTCTGCGTGCAGAATCAGTACAATCTGGCGCATCGGGGCGACGATGCCTTGATTGACGATCTCGCCCGCGACGGCATCGCCTATGTGCCGTTCTTCCCGCTTGGCGGCTTCAATCCGTTGCAGTCGTCGACCTTGTCCAAGGTCGCCGCACGCCTCGGCGCCACGCCCATGCAGGTCGCGCTCGCCTGGCTGCTTCGCCGCGCGCCCAACATTCTTCTGATCCCAGGCACGTCTTCCGTCGCGCATCTCAGGGAGAACCTCGCCGCGGGCGATCTCGCGTTGCCCGAAGATGCGATCGAGGAATTGGACAGTATCGCCGGCAATGTCCCCGCTCACGCGTAGCGCCGCAATCGCTCCGGGTCGTGCCGGGCGTTAGTTAATGCTAGCCGTATTCGCCGGCTCGGCCGGGCGCTTCTCACCGGCGTAGGGCACGCGAAAACCGTTCGCCGCCAGCCAACCGATGGCCGCCTTCGGTTCGTCAGTCTGGATGATGGTGGCGCCGCGCTCGACCCAGAAGCCATAAGTCTCGCGCGGCAGGCTGCCCGCAACCGCCAGCTCGTCGCCGCGACCGCCGGCGAGGAAGCCGCCTGGCTTGTTGACGATGGCATAGGTGTCGGCCCAGATGTGCCAGTCGCCCCTCACCGCCAGCGCGCGCATGCGCGAGCTGAACAGCGGGCCGCCGGTCTCCGTCAGCGTCTCTGATCCCATGCGCCAGTTGATCATCTCGACTGCGCGCATCGGGAAGGCCCGGCTGACTTCCTCGGCAAACATGGCGTCGCGAACCGCGTCATCGGCGATGATCGGCATGAACTGGAAGCCGCTACCGATCTCGGCCATGGCAGCCTTGACCCTGGCGATCCTCTCCGCATTCCACAGGTTCTCCTTGACGATCACCTGTTCGGCCGTGCCGAGATCGCGAGCGACGGCGACCATGCCGGCGAGGCTTCCGGTGTCGAGCTTGTTGTCGAGGTTGACGAGAATCCTGTCCCTGGTCGCCACCAGCATCTCGCGCAACGTCGAGACCGTCTCGCCCGTAACGGCGCCGGTGCCTTCGATCACCAATCGGCAGGTCTTGAGTTCGGCCAATGTGCGGTTGACCACCTCGCCCTTGCAGGTCGTGGTGCGGTCAAGCCAGCTGTCATGCATGACGACGAATTCTCCGTCCTTCGAGCGCCTGATGTCGACCTCGACGATTTCGGCGCCCATTGCGATCGACGCCTCGACGGCGGCGATCGAGTTTTCGGGATAGAGCGTCTTGCCGGCCTGCATGCCGCCGGCGCGGTGCGCGGCCACCATCACATGGTCGCGCCATTGGTTGGCGTGCTCGAAACGGTCGAGAATCTGCCTGGCGCGCGTTTCACCCGCCAATGCCTGGCCAAGGGAGACCGCCAGCGCCGCGGAAAGCAGAAGGCTCAGCCAAATTGTTCGCATGAGACAAGTCGTTCGCACGAGAATCGCTCCGTACCGGGATCGCACCCCGGTTAAGCGATGCCCGTGACAGGCAGGTGAACGAAGCCGGCTTCGCAAACGCAGAAAAATCAGATCAATGCCGGCCGAAGCAGCCGTTGGCGGCTACTTTCGGTTATTTACCAGGCAATCTCCGGGCCGGCCATGCGGGGTTCGCCTGGCGAGCAAGGATTTGTGACCGGATCGAATGGCCGTGATCCTCCGCAGGGGTCGCAATTCTGAGAATTATGTCCAATAAGGTTGCGCGTCGACGCACAGGAGATCGCTTCATGCCGCCAAGGACCATCGATCACGCCTTCACCACCCGCTCCAGGACAGGCGCGTCGTTCGAGCCGACCTATGCCGGCGCGCTGTCGTTCATGCGGCGCAAGTATTCGAAGGACGTGAAGGGCGCCGATGTAGTGGTGTGGGGCATTCCCTTCGATGCGGCGGTCACCAATCGGCCGGGCGCTCGTTTCGGACCGCAGGCGATTCGCCGCGCCTCGGCCATCCTCGACAACGATCCGCAATATCCGTTTTCGCGCGACCTGTTCGAACAGCTTGCTGTGATCGATTTTGGCGATTGCCTGCTCGACAGCGGCAATCACCAGAAGACGCCTGCCACGATCGAGCGCGAAGCGGCAAAGATCTTGAAATCCGGCGCCTTTCTGCTTTCACTCGGCGGCGACCATTTCGTCACCTGGCCGCTGCTCAAGGCGCATGCCGCCATCCACGGCCCGTTGGCTCTGGTGCAGTTCGACGCACATCAGGACACCTGGCCCGACGATGGCAAGCGCATCGATCACGGCTCCTTCGTCGGCCGTGCGGTCAAGGAGGGCATCATCGATCCCGACCGCTCCATCCAGATCGGCATCCGCACCCATGCGCCCGACACGTTCGGCATCAAGATCCTATATGGCCATGAAGTGGAGGAAATGCGGGCGTCCGACATCGCCTATGCCATCGTCGACCGTACGGGCGGCAAGAAGACCTACGTCACTTTCGACATCGATTGTCTGGATCCGGCTTTTGCGCCCGGCACGGGAACGCCGGTCGCGGGAGGCCCGTCTTCGGCAAAGATCCTGTCGGTGCTGCGCCAGATCAACCAGGTCGATATCGTCGGCGCCGACGTCGTCGAGGTTGCGCCAGCCTATGATCACGCCGATATAACGGCAATTGCCGGCTCGATGGTGGCCATGCACTATCTCGGGCTGCTGGCGGAACGAAAGGCCCGGCTCGAGGACATGAACCAGGGCAATCACAGCGTTGCCGGATTGAATCAGGCAAGCGGCATATAGCTTTGAGATAACAGGAATTTTGGCAGGCAATGAAACCGAAAATCTTCATCGACGGCGAGCACGGCACCACCGGTTTGCAGATAAGGGCGCTGCTTGCCGAGCGCGGCGACCTGGAAATCATCTCCATCCCGGCCGAACGCCGCAAGGAAACGGCAGCGCGCGCCGAGTTCCTCAATGCCGCCGATGTTGCGATCCTCTGCCTCCCGGACGCGGCCGCTAAGGAAAGCGTTTCGCTGATCGCCAATGACACCACCAAGGTGATCGACGCCTCGACGGCGCATCGCGTCGCCGAGGGCTGGGAATATGGTTTCGCCGAAATGGACAAGGACCAGGCGAAGAAGATCGCTTCGGCGAAGCGCGTCGCCAATCCGGGCTGCTGGCCGCAAGGACCGATCGCGACGCTGCGGCCGCTGGTTGCGGCGGGGCTGTTGCCAGTCGATTTTCCGGTCACTGTCAACGGCATTTCCGGCTATTCCGGCGGCGGCCGGCCGATGATCGAGGATTATGTCGCCAAGGGCGAGGATGCGCCGGAATTCCTGCCCTACGGGCTGACGCTGCAGCACAAGCACGTGCCTGAGCTCAGGACCTATGCCAAGCTTTCGCACGATCCGATCATGCAGCCGGCAGTCGGCAATTTCGCGCAAGGCATGATCACCGTGGTGCCGCTGCAACTCGGCGGCCTCGACCATGTGCCGACCGGCGCGGAGCTTCATGCGGCAATCGCCGATCATTTCGCTTCCATCGGTGGCGGCGTGGTCGAGGTGGCGCCGTATCTGCATCAGGAACGCATGCCCGACATCGATCCGGAGATCTACAACGGCACCAACCGGATGAAGCTCTATGTCTTTGCCAACGATAACAGGGCGCAGGCGCTGCTGATTGCCGTCTACGACAATCTCGGCAAGGGCGCCTCGGGCGCCGCTGTGCAGAACATGGATCTGATGCTCGGCCTTTGAATGGATGCGCCGAGATTTCCAAAGCGCTGGAAGGTCGGCGCGCCGGAGCTCATTACCGAAACGTTCAGTAGCCGCATCTGGAAAGTTGTTCGCGAGGACGGCTCACCGGCAATCGTCAAGGATCTAAAGCCTTTCGACGATGTGGAGGACGAGTTGCGTGGCGAGCATTTCCTCGCCTGGCGACGCGGCGAAGGCGCGGTGCGGCTGCTCGGCCGCGACGGCCACTGCATGCTGCTCGAATACGCCGGCGAAATCTCGCTGTCACAGATCATTGCGGATCAGGACGACAATGCCGCCACCGCCATCGCGGCCGAGGTGATGGCAAGACTGGTCTCGCCGTCGAAGCACGCCGCCCCGCCGGACCTTCAGCCGTTGCGGAGACGGTTTTCCAGCCTGTTCAAAAAGGCGAAGGCCGATCGCGCCGGCGGCGAAAAGAGCCTGTATGTCGAAGCTGCCGAAATCGCGGAACGGCTGTTGTCCAATCCGCACGACGTACGGCCGCTGCATGGCGACGTGCATCACGACAACATCATGCACGGTCCACGCGGCTGGCTGGCGATCGATCCGAAGGGCGTCCTCGGCGACCCGGGTTTCGACGCCGCCAACATGTTCTACAACCCACTCGACCGAGATGATCTTTGCCTCGATCCGAGGCGGATCGCCCATATGGCGCAAGTCTTTGGCGCTACGCTCGGCCAGACGGGGCCTGCCGTACTGGACCACGCCGTTGCCTATGGCTGCCTGTCGGCTGCATGGCACCATGAAGATCGCAATGCGGTCGACGAAAACCGCGAGCTGGCGATTGCCGCGGCAATCCGGCGGGTGCGGCTCAGCCTCTGAGAGCGATCTCGTGGGGCAGCGGGTAAGCGCCCTTGGTACCGCGCCAATGCGCGGCGGCGAAGCCCAGCAGAACCAGCGCGAATGCCTGATGCGTCAGGGCCATGTGCAGCGGCACCTGCATCAATAGGGTGCCGATGCCGATCGATGCCTGCACCACGACAATCAGGAACAGCAGCGTCGCGCGTCGGGCATGCGTCGTGCCCGGCAGACGCCGGCGTGTCGCAATCATGTGCCAGAGCGCGACCGCGAAGATCGTGTAGGCGCCGATCCGGTGCACGAACTGCACTGTCTTCGGATTTTCGAAGAAATTGCGCCACGCCGGCTCGAGCAGCAGCAGGTCGCCAGGGACCAGCTTGCCGTCCATCAGCGGCCAGGTGTTGTAGCTCAAGCCGGCGTCAAGCCCCGCGACCAGCCCGCCGAGATAGATCTGGACGAGCGCCAGCAGCACCAGAAAGCCGGCCAGACGTTGCGTCGAGCGGTCGGCGGCAGGTTCCGAGTGCGGCGCCAGCCCACGCGCGACAACCATGGTCGCCGTGAAGATCAGCGCCGCCAGCGTCAGATGCGTCGCCAGCCGGTATTGGCTGACCGAAACCCGGTCAACCAGGCCGGATGCCACCATCCACCAGCCTATCGCGCCCTGCAGCCCGCCGAGCAGGAGGATGCCCGACAATCTCGTGCCGAGGCCCCGCTCAATGCAGCGCGTCACCCAGAAGAACAGCAGCGGCAGGGCGAAGACCACGCCGACACTACGTGCCAGGATACGATGCACCCATTCCCACCAGAAGATCGACTTGAACGCCTCGATGCTCATGCCCTTGTTGAGTTCGGCATATTGCGGGATCTGCTGGTAGCGCAGGAACTCCTCCTGCCACTCGGAATCGTTGAGCGGCGGGATGACGCCGTGAATCGGCTGCCATTCGGTGATCGACAGGCCGGAATCGGTGAGCCTCGTAGCGCCGCCGACCACCACCAGCGCAAACAGCACGAGCAGCACGACATAGAGCCAACCGCGCACCAGTGCACGATTGCGAAGGTCTCGATCGCGGGCGGCGAAGGGCGCGTCGTCGGATATGGCAGCAGCCATGGGTTTGTCCCGGCAGTTGAAGTCGCGGATTGGTGAACCATCGCAACCCGGCTTGCAAGGCCGGGCGACGCGGCACGCCGTCGCGCCGTTTCTGGCGGGTTGCGCGCATTCGCCGTTCGGCCTAAGCGATAGCGATCAACGAGATCGCGCCATGCCCATTCGCCTGAAAAAGCTGATCGGAAGCTTCCTGCTGGTAGTGCTGGTCGTCGTCTATGCGCTGGTCGCCTCGATCGTCGCGGTCGCCCAACTGTCGCAGTCCGGGCCGCTGGCGCACTTCATCTTCTTCCTGCTGAGCGGGCTTTTGTGGGTGCTGCCGGCGATGGGCATCATCAAGTGGCTGATCCTCGAGCCGCGGCCGAAGGGCCGAGGCAACAGTTAAATCGTCACCACCGTCTTGCCAGCATTGGCCAGCGGCGTCGTCACGCCCGACAACATGGTTCGGATGTGGGCGATGCTCTGATAGCGGCCGTTGACTGAAATGCGCGGCAGGGCATGCAGGAACCCGGCATGCTCGGCGCGCAGTACGCCGTGGCGGGTCGTCACCGCCGACGCATAGCCGGCATCGCGGACAAGGCCCACTTCGCGGCGGCCGACTGCGCTGGCATGACCGTAGGGATAGGCGAAATGGCGGGGCTCCTCGCCGAGTTTGGCCTGCAATATGCGCTTGACGTCGCCGATCTCATGCCGCGCGTCGCTCTCGGAAAGCCGCTTCAGATTGCAATGATTGACGCTATGCGCGCCGATCGTCACCAGCGGGTGCCCGGCCATGGTGCGGATCTCGTCCCAGCTCATCAGCGTGCTCGGACGCGGACCGCCCAACTCGATGCCGTTCGAGCGCGCCAGATCGCGCAACACCGCACGCTGGTCACGCTCGCGCACCTTCAGCGTCAGATACCCGTGCAGGCGCGCATTGGCCTGGACCTTTTTTCCCAGGTTCGAGCAGTCGATCGTCACCGGGCCGTCCGGCGTCGTCAGCGTCAGGCGATCGCGCGCATTGACGATATCCTCAACCACGTCCCACCACAGATCGGCAGCGCCGTCGATCAGTCCCGGCGCGACGTAGATGGTGATCGGCGCGCCGTGCTTCTCCAGCACCGGCAGCGCCTCGGTCATGTTGTCTCGATAGGCGTCGTCGGCGGTGATCGTCGCGAACTGGCCGTCCTTGTCGCCGGCCCTGATGCGCTCGATCGCCTCGTCCAGCGTGACGAACCTGTAGCCGTTCGCCTTCATGTCGGCGATCACGATATCGAGGAACCCAGGCGCGATGTTCAAGTGGCGGTTGACGCCGTTCGGCTTTTCCGGCGTCGCGGTGACCCGATGCAGCATCAGGATGACGCCAAGGCCGCCGATAAACGGCTTGGCCAGCGGCGCGAGACCGGAATAGCGGGCGAGATTGAGCGCCAGTTTGCGAATTGCCTCGCCCCCGTCGATCATTCATTCACCTTTTGCGCCTAAGCTCATCAAGCATGGAATGCGCCTGCGCGGACCCCCAATCGCGACGAATACGCCCTAAGGATTGAGGTATGGTTGACGCCACCGCGTCATTTGACGGCAATCGGCTGGCAAGCAGCGAGGCGTCGCCGTATACCTCGCCGGCCGGCAAAGCCGGCTTGTCGATCTCGGTTGCCGATAGGGCGGCGCTGGCGGCGTACGCCGAATTCTGCCGTTCGGCGCTTTTTGCCCCGGCGCAGAGCGCAGGCTGGATCCTGAACTGGGCCGCACATACCGGCGCCGACGTTGTCGTTGCGACGCTGCGCGCCGACAACAGGCCGGTTTTCTCACTGGCGCTGGAGGTCACTCGCAGTGGAGCGTTCCGCGTCGCCCGGTTCATGGGCGGCCGCCATGCCAACGGCAATTTTGCCGCCGCCGACCCGCAATGGCTGGCGAATGCCGATAACGCGGCGATCCGCGCTATGCTGGCTGCGATTGCCAAGGTGCGGCGTGATATCGATCTTGTTGCGCTAGAGCGGCTGCTGCCCGATCTCGACGGCGTTGCCAACCCGCTCTCCGCCTTGCCGCATTTTTCGAGCCCCAATCTGTCTCTGGCCGCCGGTCTTGTAGGAGGGTTTGATGCATTGCTCACCCGCGTGAGCGGCAAGCGCAGGCGCAAGAAGCATCGCTCGCAGGCGCGCAAATTCGGGGCCGTCGGCAGCCATTGCCGCATCGAGGCGAGGACTGCGGACGAGGTGAACAGGCTGCTCGACGCCTTTTTCGAGATGAAGGAATTTCGCTTCCGCAAGATGGGCATCGCCAATGTTTTCGGTGAAGCGGAGGTGCGTGCTTTTTTTCGCTCGCTGTTTACCGACGCGCTCCAAGAGGAAGATCCGTCCTTCGTGCTGCATGGGCTGGAAGTCGCCGGCAAGCTTCGTGCGGTCACCGGATCGAGCCGCTCGGGCAAGCGGCTGATCTGCGAATTCGGGGCGATCGCCGAGGACGAACTCGCACACACCAGCCCCGGCGACTTCCTGTTCTTCGAGAACATCCAGGAAGCCTGCGAGGCGGGTTTTGAAATCTATGATTTCTCGGTCGGTGACGAACCCTACAAGCGATTGTGGTGCGATGTCGAAACGCAACATTTCGAGGCGCTGGTTCCGCTGACGCTGAAAGGTCGCGCGCTGGCGCTTGCGCTCAGGCACGGCGCAAGCCTGAAAGCATTCATCAAGCACAGCCCAATGGTCTGGAAGCTGACCAAGCTGCTGCGCCGCAAGGCCGTGGGCCAGACAGCACCGGCCGCAGGCGAAGACGACAGCTGATTTCGATTTGAGAAAAATGCCTCAGGCCGCCGAGCGCCGTCCCGGCATTGGCCCCGGCGCCACATGGCCGATTGGCGTGACCAGCGTTAGGTCGGGATAACCGCTCTCGATGAGCGCGACTGCGGCTTGCGTCACCTGGTCGTCCGGCTCCAGCATGGAGAGCAGCACCTCGGTGCCCTCGCCCACCAGGCGGCTGATGCCTTGCGCGTCGGCCGGCCCGCATTCGACCACAACCAGATCATAGGCCGTGGTTAGCGACTGCATGATGATCGGCAGCCGGTCGGCGGCGCGCATGGCACGGACCGGATCGGCTGTGCCGACGGGAATCACGTGGCAATCCGAATAGAGATCGGGGTGGATCACATCGGTGAACTGCGCTTGCGAGGCGAGCAGATCGGTGATGCCCGGAAACAGCCCGCTGTCCAGCATCGGCCGCGAGGCAGCACCCGAAGCGGTGAGATCAAGCAGCAGCACGCGTAGCCCAGCGTCGGAGACTGCGCGCGCCACCAGCACCGCCGAGGCAGCCGCCTCGTCGCCTTCCGGTGACACGAATATGGCCCGGGCTGCACCGGTGGCGATCAGTTTTTCCGCGGCCTTGTCGATGTCGATCTCGCCGAGGATAGAACGTGCCGGTTCAATGTCTCCAGCGGCCATTTCAGAGTACTCCGGTTCGATTTTCTCGGCAGCCGCTTCCGCCACCGCGACGGGTTCCGGCTCCACTTTGGTTTCAATGATACTGTCGTCGTCGGTCTCATCGATCTCGGCGACTGCCGGTTCGGACCGCGCAACCGGCGGGTCGGGCTCGGCCAATGCGCGTTCGGCCTGGACAGCCGGCATCGCAACCTGCTCGATGTGTTCGAAATGGGCACCGGCGGCCGGACGCATGGCACGGCCGGAAAACAGTTCCTGCAGCAACGTGACGATCGCCATGATGAGCAACGAGCCGACAAAGGCCGCGCCGACAATCGGACCAATCTTGGGGAAATAGGGTTCGGTCGGCGCCCGGGCCTCCGAAAATAGGCGAGCGTCAACAGGTAGGTAGTTGCGATCCTTGCGTGCGGCCGCCTGGAGATAGCTGGACGAGTAGAGATCGAGTTGCTGGCGCTTGGTCGCGGCATCGCGCTGCAGCGCATCGAGTTCCACCTGCTCTTCGCCGGCGCGGGCGGACGCCGCCTTCAGCGTGTTGACGTCGGCTAAGAGTTGAGCCTCGCGCGCCATTGCCGTCTCGGCCTGCGCCATCAGACCCTTCATGATCTTTTCCGCTTCGTTGCGGATCTGGCGGTCGAGATCGGCGAGTTGCGACCTCAGCGCCCGGATGCGCGGATGGTTGTCGAGCAAGGTGGTGGAAAGGTCGGCGATGTTGTTCTTGAGTTCGACTTGGCGCTCGCGCAGGCGCTGGATCAGTTCGGACGACAACACCTCCGGAACGGCATCCAGTGAGCCGCCACTGCGCAATGCCCTGCGCACGCTGTCGGCGGTCGCTTCCGCTGAAGCGCGGTTGGCGCGCACCCGTGACAATTCGCTCGACAATTCGGACAGCTGCTGGGTGGCAAGGACCGAATTGTTGCCACCCATCAAAAGATCGGACTGGGCACGGAATGCGGCAACCTTGGCTTCCGCCTCCTTCACCCGATTCTGCAGATCCGCGATTTCCGGCGCCAGAAAGTCGGTGGCAGCGGAATTCGATTCGAGCTTGGCGTTGCCCTTGGATGCGATATAGGCGTTTGCAATGGCGTTTGGGATCGCGGCGGCAAGCTGTGGATCCTCCGACGAGAACTCGATTGCTATCGCACGGGTTTTTTCGACGCCATAGACGTTGAGCTTCTCATGCATTGCGTCCAGCACGCGCTCTTCCAGCGGGATCTCGAAGGGATCGCTTTTCAAGCCAACGAGGACGAGGGTGCGGCTCAGCGCCGACATCTTCAGCGCCTCGTCGAATTCGGGCAACTTCGCCAGGTTGAGCTTCGCCGCCACCTGTTTGAGGATGTCGGGGGACGAGATGATCTGGACCTCGGTGGCCACAGCCTCTTCGTCGGGAATCGACCGTTCGTTGCCGTTGGCCCCGGCTGGCCGCGTGAACTCCGATTCTCGAGGCCCGATCTCCAGCTTGGCTGCCGCCTTGTATTCGGGCGTTGCAAGCCAGGCGAGCGCAAAGGCCAGGCCGGTTACAACCAGCGCGACGACAAGGATGCGCAACCAGTTTCGCGCCAGGCTGGCGAAAAGCTGCCTGAGATCGATGTCGACATCTGCGGCCGCGGATTGAACGGACATGCATCCCTGCTCCGGTACTGAGTCAGCATGCACCGTAAACAACTATGGTAACTCAGCCGTTAATATCGCGGTAAGAGCCTGTTAGGCTCTACTAACAAGCCGCAAACAAGAGGCTGAAAACGATCTGCATTTGTCGATCCGGCCCGTATCGGCCGTGCGCCTTTACCGGCCATTAACCCTAACAGGATGATAACCGAGCTCGATCGTTAAGGTTTGCCGCAGAGTCGCCGGCTATTCAAAGGTACGTGTCCGCTCATGAAAAGCACTGCTCCCCTTTTCCGCGCGCTGCTTGCCGTATCGATGCTTTCGGGCTGCTCCAGCTACCGGCCGACGCCGGCCGCATTCCATGAAGTTCTTGACCAGCCCTATCGCCTCGGCGCCGGCGACCGCGTCCGCGTCACAGTGTTCGAGCAGGAAGGATTGACCAACACCTACAGTGTCGACCAATCCGGCTATCTCTCGCTGCCGCTCGTCGGCAACGTGCCGGCGCGCGGCCACACCGCCCAGCAGCTCGAGGGCGAGATCGCCGAGAAACTGCGCCAGGGCTATTTGCGGGATCCTGACATTTCGGTCGAAATCGATCGCTATCGACCGATCTTCGTCATGGGTGAAGTGGGTGCGGCGGGCCAGTATTCCTATGTTCCGGGCCTGACAGTGCAGAAGGCCGTCGCCATCGCCGGCGGGTTCACGCCACGCGCCAACCAGGAAAGCGTCGACATTACCCGCGACATCAACGGCAAGGTGATAACCGGACGCGTGGTGACCTCCGACCCGCTACTGCCCGGCGATACAGTCTATGTTCGCGAACGCCTGTTTTGATGTGCTGACCAAGTGGCGGACACACTCAGGATCGTCCACTGCTTTCGCTCACCGGTCGGAGGCATCTTCCGGCATGTGCGTGACCTGACCGAGGCTCAGGTCGCCGCCGGCCATGCCGTCGGCATCGTCTGCGATTCGACGACGGGCGGCGATTTCGAGGAACGGCTGTTCGAACAGATGAAGGGCAGCCTGGCGCTCGGCATTCACCGCACGCCGATGCAGCGGCATGTCGGGCCAGGCGATCTCGCCTCGGCCCGGCGCACCTATAGGATCATAAAAGAATTGCGGCCGGACGTGCTGCACGGGCATGGCGCCAAAGGTGGCGCCTATGCCCGTCTGTTCGGCTCATTGTTGCGGGTATCCAGGTCTCGCGTAGCCCGCCTTTATTCGCCGCATGGCGGCTCGCTTCACTATGACGAGACCACCGCCATGGGGAAGCTGTTCTTCGCGCTCGAGCGCTTCATGGCTCGCTTCACCGATTGCCTGCTGTTTGTTTCCGATTATGAGCGACGGACTTATCGCAGGAAGGTCGGCGAGCCGCCTATTCCGAACGCTCTCGTCCACAACGGCCTGCGCGCCGCAGAGTTCGAGCCGGTGCGGACCGAGCACAATGCGGTTGACCTCCTCTACATCGGCATGATGCGAGACCTCAAAGGCCCCGACATCTTCATCGATGCGCTGGGGCTTGCCGCAACACGGCTCGGCCACCCATTGAAGGCGCTGATGGTCGGCGACGGCGACGACCTGCCGCGCTATCGCGCCCAGGTGAGTCAGCGCGGCCTGGACGTCGGCTTCCTGGCGCCGATGCCGGCCAGGCTGGCCTTCACGCTGGCCAAGCTGGTCGTCGTTCCATCGCGCGCGGAAGCCATGCCCTATATCGTTCTGGAAGCGCTCGCCGCCGGCAAGCCGATCATCGCGACGTCGGTCGGCGGCATACCGGAAATCTTCGACGCCAGCTCGCCTGCCCTGATCCGGCCCGACCCGCGCGAACTTGGCGACAAGATAAGCGCCGCATTGGCCGATCTCGACGCCTACAAGGGCCTGATGCCCGGCATCGCCGACCTCAAGGCACGATTCGGCGCCGATGTAATGGCCGCTGAAATCGAAAAGGCTTATTTCGCCGCGCAAAAAAAATAGGGCAACGGGTTCCACCGGGCTGCACCTGGTGAAAGCGTCTCCAAAGCCATCTGTTGTTTCAAGGGTTTCTTAGCTCTCTTTTGCTATTCACCTGAGGGAAACCTGCGGACACCCCATGAACGAAATCGACCCCGCGCGCCGTTTTTCGCTAGACGCGGTGCGCAAATTCAACGCCCCTGCCGAGAACAACACGGCCGGCGGCATGAACGACGTCGCCCGCCAGGTCGCCTCGCAATACCGGCGCGATACGATGTCGCCGATCATGGTGAGCGGCGTGCTGCGCATGGTGGAATTCGCGCTGCTGTTGGTGTCAGGTCTTGCCGTCTATTTCTACTACGTCGGCTTTTTCAACTATCTTGCCTGGCAATACTCCCTGACGATCGCCGCCACCTCGTTCCTCGCGGTCGTTCTGCTCGACGTCACCGACTGCTACCAGATCGTCGCGCTAATGCGGCCGATCGCCAATTTTGGCCGGCTCCTGCTGGTCTGGGCCGGAACGTTCGCCTTGATGGCGCTCACCGCCTTCACCATGAAAATGTCGGAAGACTATTCGCGCCTGCTCTTCGGCACGTGGTTTGTTGTCGGCTTCGTGCTGATCCTGGGTCTCCGCCTGGTGATGTCGAAGCTGATCCGGCGCTGGGCGCGCGATGGGCGGATGGAGCGCCGCGCCGTTATCGTCGGTGGCGGCAAGGCGGCGGAAGTACTGATCCGCTCGGTCGAAAGGCAGCCCTACAACGACATCCGCATCTGCGGCATCTTCGACGACCGCGGCGATAAGCGGTCGCCGCCGGTTGTAGCCGGTTATCCCAAGCTCGGCACAATTTCCGAACTCATCGAATTTGCCCGCATCGCGCGCATCGACATGCTGATCGTATCACTGCCGCTGACCGCCGAATCGCGCGTGCTGCAGTTATTGAAGAAGCTGTGGGTGCTGCCGGTCGACATCCGGCTGTCGGCGCATTCGAACGCGCTGCAGTTCAGGCCGCGCGCCTATTCCTATATCGGCTCGGTGCCGATGCTCGATATCTTCGACAAGCCGATCAACGACTGGGATTCGGTCGCCAAGCGCGCCTTCGACATCGTCTTTTCAATCATCGGCATCATCGTGTTCTCGCCGGTGATGCTGGCGACCGCGATCGCGATCAAACTCGACAGCAAGGGGCCGGTGCTGTTCCACCAGAAGCGGCACGGCTTCAACAACGAGATCATCGAGGTCTATAAGTTCCGGTCGATGTACACCGACAAGGCGGACCCGACGGCGAAGCAGACCGTGACAAAGAACGATCCACGCGTCACCCGCGTCGGCCGCTTCATCCGCAAGACCTCGATCGACGAATTGCCGCAGTTCTTCAATTCGCTGTTCGGTTCGCTGTCGCTGGTCGGGCCGCGCCCGCACGCCATTGCCGCGCAGTCGCACAACCTCCTCTACAATGAGGTGGTCGACGGCTATTTCGCCCGTCACAAGGTCAAGCCCGGTGTAACCGGCTGGGCGCAGATCAATGGCTGGCGCGGCGAGATGGACACCAACGAGAAGATTCGCATGCGGACGGAATACGACCTCTATTACATCGAGAACTGGTCGCTCCTGTTCGACCTCAAAATCCTGTTCCTGACGCCGATCCGCCTGCTCAACACGGAAAATGCATATTGAGCGCGACGGCCTATGAATTGCCGGCGGCGGCGGTCAACGCCAAGCTGATCGCACTGATTGCGTCAGGGGCGGTTTTCCTCGGCGTCTTCCTGTCCGGCTTCGTCATTGCCGAGCCGGCGCCGTACGACGTCTATATGATCGGGCTGATCGTGGTGTGGCCCTTGTTCGGAATGCGCATACAGCACGCGGCGGTGCCGCTTCTGGTGCTGCTGTTGATCATGAACATCGGCGGCATGATCTCGATGACGCAGATGTCGGACCTCGCCGGCACGCCGCTCTATCTCGCCGTCTCGCTGTTCCTGGCCTTAACCGCGGTTTTCTTCGCTTCGGTAACGGCGGTCCGGCCCAGTCTCTATCGGGTGATCTTCGTCGCCTATGTGGTGTCGGCGGTGCTGACTTCGCTGGTCGGCATAGCCGGCTATTTTCATGCCTTTCCGGGAGCCGAGATCTTCACCAAATACGACCGCGCCGCCGGCGCCTTCCAGGACCCGAACGTGTTCGGGCCGTTCCTGGTGCTGCCGGGCATCTACCTGCTCTATCTGCTGCTTACCGGCTCGGTCGCGCGCATGCCTCTATTGGCTGTGCCGCTGCTGATCATCACCGCCGGCATCTTCTTTTCCTTTTCGCGCGGCGCCTGGGGCATGTTCGCCGTTTCGGCGATCCTGCTAACCGGTGCCTTGTTCCTGCAGAGCGCCAGCGGCAAGTTCCGGCTGCGCGTGGTCGTCATGACCATCGCCGCCGTCGGACTGCTGGTCATCGCAATGATCGTCATCCTGCAACTGCCGGGCGTCGCCGAGATGTTCTCGAACCGCGCACAGCTTGAACAAAGCTACGACACCGCCCGCCTCGGCCGCTTCGCCCGCTACACGATCGGCTTTCAGATGGCACTGGAGCATCCGTTCGGCATCGGCCCGCTCGTCTTCGGCAAGATGTTCGGCGAGGACACGCACGACATCTGGCTGAAGATGCTGATGGATTACGGCTGGCTCGGCTTCATGTCGTTCCTGACGCTGACGTGCTGGACGATCGCCGCCGGCTTCCGCATTCTGCTGCGCGACCGGCCGTGGCAGCCTTATCTTCTATGCGCCTACGTCGCCTTCATCGGCAATATCGGGCTCGGCACCTTCATCGACATCGACCACTGGCGACATGTCTACCTGCTGCTTGGCTTGATCTGGGGTGCCATCGCGCTCGAATACCGCCACCAGTGGCAACTGCGGGCGGCGCAGCGACCGGCAATGCCCGTTGCTGTTGCTTCAGGCAGGACAGCAACCGAATTCGGTTGACCGGAGCCGGTCTATCACGATACATCGCGACCGGTCCGGAGTGTAGCGCAGCCCGGTAGCGCACTTGACTGGGGGTCAAGGGGTCGTCGGTTCGAATCCGGCCACTCCGACCATTAAAATCCAAAGGCTTAGCCAGTTTTCCCCCAAACTGGCTGTACAGACATAACCGCACTGCAGCCAGCGCAACATACGCAGGCGCGTGATCTCATCGAGGAATCATCACGCATCACTCGTGCGCGAGGCACGGAGGCTGGCGTCTAGCCAGAAGCCCACCGAGAAACCGCGCGGTAATAGGTAGGTAAGCTTTGCTGCGTACGCCAACCTTTATCGTGAGCCCGTATTCCAGCTTCAATAAGAAAAGGTCCCGCCGCACATACCAGAACGGCGGGACTCGATCAGGCGCCTTGCATCAGGCAGGGGTGACTCGGGGGTTTGGGCACGCCCGGTGCGCGCGGATCGTAGTGAACCCTAGGCCCATCAGCTGCAATGCGTCCACCAACCGTCGGTTGGAAAGAACTAATTCAATCCCGATGGCTGGCCTGGCCTGAACAGGCGCGCTCAAGGCTCAGTTTCTTCCCGGGGAAGAGCTTTTTGATCAGGACAATCAGGATAGGGCAATTCTTCACACGGAGGGGGCCTGTGGCCAACTCTGCCATAATGTTCCGCGAGTTTTGCGAAACCGTAGGCGAAGGCGAAGAGAAGCGCGAGGATAACCGCTATTCGGACGGCCATACCGTATTGTAGCAGGATCCTCGCATTGGAGCGCGCGGCGTTTTGGTACGTTTGAATGTTGAGTTCGAAAAAGGTTGGCTTTATTTGAATTGCCGTCGTTCGCAGTTGTAAGGGCGAGCGGACGCTAGGAAGATGCCACGCGCTTTCGCCCTTCCGGGAGAGATGCAATGTCGCTTCAAGGGGTTGCCTGTCCTGCCGAGCTGACCATGTTGACCAAGGCACTTGATGCCCGATGCCGTGAACTAGGCCTCGCTGACGGCGATCCAGGCAGAGAAGTGCTCGGCCGCAGGGTGATGGATTTGTTCGAAAGTGGTCAGCTCAGCGCCGAAGACCTGAGACTGGCTCTGAGCGGCGAGATCTTTAACGCCAAAAATCCTCCGGCCGGAGCCAGTGGGCTTTGATACGGCAAGCGGCTATCCGCGCAGCCATTTGAATTACTGGGCCAGCGTGTGAACAAATGTGATTTGGCCGTCGGTGCCAGACGGGCTAACTTTGCCCATCGAACGAACGAGGAGAATGATCATGAAGACATTCCTCGCAATAGCCGCGGCACTGACCATGTCCATATCAGTTGCCTCTGCGGATTGCCCCGCGCATTCAAAGGTCCAGGCATCGGTCGACACGCAGACGACAGCGAGCGTCGAGAAGGCCGATATGTCGACTGCCACGGACGCTCAGACGATCAAGAAAGAAGAGCCACAGAAGACCGAGTAGCGGTAACGCTCAGCGGATCCCACGACCCGGGTAAATGGCTACTGGCACACATCCACCCACTCGGCGTCGACGAGTTCGGCCAGGCGTTGCGGGCTGAGCCGTACGGCGGCATTCGTCGCGCCTGCCGCCGGGACGACCTCGTCAAAGGCGCTCAGCGAGATGTCGCAGTAGACCGGGAGCGGCGCCGGTAGGCCGAATGGGCACACCCCGCCGACGGGATGACCGGTCGCGGCAAGCACCTGTTCGGCATCCAGCATTCGCGCCTTGCCGCCGAACCGGTCCTTGAATTTGCGATTGTCCAGCCTGGAGATCCCGCTGGCCACGATCAGCATCGTCTGGTCGCCGGCGCGCAAGCAGATCGTCTTGGCAATCTGCGCTGGCGCTACGCCATGCGCTTCGGCGGCCAGAGGCACTGTCGCCGAGCTGGCTTCCGTGACGATAACGTCGATGTCGGGCGCGTGTGCGTCGAAAAAGGCGCGAACGGATTCGAGGCTCATCTCCGGCAATTTCCGTCTGGCGTCGCCTGGCGGCCGGCAAGTCCACTACGTGGCCGAAAAAACGAAGCCCGCCAGGGCGACCCATGGCGAGCTCGTGGAATAAAAGCATGACACGTCGCTACGACACGGATCGCCTTTTGACAGGCAACACGGCTTCGTCAAACAGAGCGCTTTCCGGAAGTTGAAGCGCGGAGGCAATACGCCGACGTTTCGAAGGATCGGCATCCTTGCCGCTTTCGATGTCGGCAATCTCATAGGCTGCCAGCCCGCACGCCAAGGACAGCTCTTCGATGCTGTATCCACGGGCTTCCCGGGCGGTGCGGACGGCACTGCGTTCAGGCGTAACCGCGCTCGCCGCCAGGTCGGAGTAAGGTTCGCGTTTTGCTATTTGGGGCATTGGCAACTCCGTGGGATGAAAGAGTTAGATCAAATCATGTTGTTGCCTGAGACGATCGGGAGAATGCCCGCTCGTCGGTGATTTGCCAAGCATCAAAGATAGCGTCACGGCATCGTGAACCGACGCCGGAATCAATGGCGGATGCCGGTGCGCCGACATCTGGCCGGATCATCGGCAGACACGGTTCGGAAACAAAATTCTACAGGCCGGAAAAACTGCCGAAAACTTCAAGGCGATAGTCGCAACCGCACCGATCGGGTCACCGACTGAATCGGTGACGCTTAAATTCCGCCTGCGCAAAAAGGAAACGATGTCATGAACAAGCCTCTTCTCTCCGCCCTTGGACTTGCAATCGCACTTGCCCTCTCGATGCCGATCATCGGCGCAAGCAGCGCGAATGCAACGACGATGCACACCACCGTCAAGAAGCATCACCGCCATCACCGCCTCCACCGCCACTACCGCCACCATCACAAGAAGGTTGTGGCGAAGAAGTACTGAAAACACCCTCGGACGAACAACCGGCAAACAAGGCATTCTGGCCCTTGATCAAGGGCGGCACGCTTACCGGGTTTGCCGTGTCGGCGAACAATGGCGGCGGTCCGCTGACCGCCGCCATTTGCTTATCTCAACGTGCCGATCTTGAACGCGCCCGCGGTGCTTGTTGCTGCCGGCCGCCGAGGAACAGACTGGCGACGAGCCCGACCACAACCAGTCCGACAGCGGCCGCCGTCGCCGGGTGATCTCGGGCGGTCTTCTCGATCGCCCGGCCTTGCCTTCTGATTGCCGGCAAGGCGTCGCCGAGGCGCTCAGTGATATCCGAATAATAATCCGATGCGGTATCGCGCCCGTCTTCGTAAAAGGCGCCGCCCCGCTTTAACACGGCTTTCTTCAAGGTGGCCAGTTCCCTGGTCAGGGCCGCGACCTGCTTGTTCAGATCGGTGTCGGAGATGCTCGAAAGCGATGGCATGACGTGCTTCCTTCATATGTAGAAGGAAGCCTAACGCATGACCCTGAAGACCGTTCCGGTCAGCCCGGCGGGCTCTAGCGAACCTGATCGAGCAGGCGCTTGCATTCCAGGAGGTCGAACAGCGCCTCCTGCAGCAATGCGCGATTGTCACGGGAAAGCTTTGACGTGTCCGGCGGAACCGGACCTTCCTCGTCGGTCTTGCCGATGCCGAAAAAACGACGGCTGGGTTTCACCCTCGGTTGGCCGACCAGCATTTCGTCGTCCGGGCCGCGCGGCTGCGCCGCTTGCGTCAGCGGTACCGTGTCAGCCTGTCGGCGCTGCGAGATCGCCTCGACCGCCGCCATGTCGCCATTGCCGACGGCGATCAGAAACTGGTTGCCGTTCTCGCGCAACAGCTTCTGCACCCCCTTGATCGTATAGCCCTGATCGTAGAGCATATGGCGAATACCCTTGATCAGTTCGACATCCTGCGGGCGGTAGTAGCGGCGGCCGCCGCCGCGCTTCATCGGCTTGATCTGGTTGAAACGCGTCTCCCAGAAGCGCAGCACGTGCTGCGGCAAATCCAGATCCTCCGCGACCTCGCTGATGGTGCGGAAAGCATCAGGGCTCTTGTCCATGGACGAATCCTCACGCTAGAGCATGATCGCGAAGGCGGGAACCGGGTTCGGGCGACGTCACGCTTGACAAAGAGAGCAGCTTTCCGTCCCGCCGGAACGGATCACACCCAAATACCGATCCGGCCTACCGAATCGCATCTATTTCAGCGGTTTATGAAACAATATTCAAGCCCAGCGCAAAAGCACGGCTCGTTTTTCAACCGAAGCCTGGAGCATGATTCTCAGCAAAGTGGATCGGGCGTCTACTTGCTGCCCTTGGCTTTGCTGTTTTGATGGGAGCGCAGGATACGGTTCTTCAGCACGTTCGACGACTTGAAGGTCATCACCCGGCGCGGCAGGATCGGCACTTCCTCACCGGTCTTGGGATTGCGCCCGATGCGCTCGTTTTTGGAGCGGACGTGGAAGGTCGCGAAGGACGACAGCTTCACCGTCTCGCCGCGAACGATCGCCTCGCAGATCTCATTCAGCACCGCCTCGACAAGCTCAGCCGATTCAGTACGCGACAGCCCAACCTTGCGGTAAACGGCTTCGGCGAGGTCGGCGCGCGTAAGTGTCTTTCCCCCCATACGAACCGTCCCATCAGCTCAAAAACATAAATCGATACAAGCAACGGCAGAACCTAAGTAATTGATCCGTCAAGGTCAAGGACCCGAACCCGATAGTTCGGCACTTACCAGCGGAGCAGGACCGCGCCCCAGGTGAAGCCGCCGCCCATCGCCTCAAGCAGTACCAGGTCACCCGTTTTGATGCGACCGTCGGCGACGGCCGCGGACAGTGCCAGCGGCACGGAAGCAGCGGAGGTATTACCGTGCAGATCGACGGTCACAACCACCTTCCGCTCCTCTATCCCGAGCTTTTTGGCCGAAGCGTCAATAATTCGTTTATTGGCTTGATGCGGCACGAACCAGTCGAGATCGGCGGCGCTGATGCCGGCCTGTGCGAACGTCGCCTCGATGACGTCGGTGATCATGCCGACCGCATGCTTGAACACTTCGCGGCCTTCCATCCTGAGGTGCCCGACCGTTCCGGTGGTCGACGGCCCACCGTCGACGAAAAGCTTGTCCTTGTGGATGCCGTCGGAGCGCAGGCTGGCCGCCAGAACGCCTCGGTCGGCGATGCCGCCTGCTCCCGTGCCTGCTTCCAGCACCATCGCGCCGGCGCCGTCGCCGAACAAAACGCAGGTCGAGCGGTCGTTCCAGTCGAGAATGCGCGAAAATGTTTCCGAGCCGATCACCAGCACCCGTCTGGCCAAGCCGCCGCGGATATAGAGGTCGGCGGTCGTCACTGCATAGACGAAGCCGGAGCAAACCGCCTGCAGGTCAAAGGCAAAACCGTGGTGCATGCCGAGCCGGTTCTGGATCTCGACCGCGGTCGCGGGAAAGGTGTTGTTGGGCGTCGAGGTCGCCAGCACGATCAGGTCGATGTCGTCCGCCATCAGGCCGGCGCTGTCGAGGGCTGCGCGCGCCGCCGCCTCGCCCAGCGAGGCCGTCGTCTCGTCGTCGGCCGCGATGTGGCGCTGGCGAATACCGGTGCGCTGGACGATCCACTCGTCCGATGTCTCGACCATGCCTTCGAAATCGGCATTCTTCATAATGCGGCGGGGCAGCGCGGCGCCCGTGCCGCGCACGACTGATCTGATCAATGCTCTTTCCTATTCCTTTGCGTCGATGACGACGTCGGATTTCCGGATTGTCTGGGCATTCGGATTGCGGGCATGGAACAGGTCGAGATCGGCTTCAATGCGGTCAAGCAGATTGTTGCGTACCATGTCGTAGCCAAGCTCGATCGCCGCCGCAAAGCCATCCGAATCAGCCCCGCCATGGCTTTTCACCACGATGCCGTTCAACCCGAGGAAGACGCCGCCATTGGAGCGGCCGACATCCATCTTCTCGCGCAGGCGATTGAAGGCGGTCTTCGCGAAGATATAGCCGATCCTGGCCATCAGCGTCCGGTTCATCGCCGCGCGCAGATAGCCGGCGATCTGCCTGACCGTGCCTTCCGCCGTCTTCAGCGCGATGTTGCCGGCAAATCCTTCGGTAACGACGACGTCGACACTGCCCTTGCCGATGTCGTCACCCTCGACAAAGCCATGGTAGTTCATCGAGGCCATGTTGGCCTCGCGAAGCATGCGGCCCGCCTCCTTGACCTCCTCCTGACCCTTGATCTCCTCGACGCCGACATTGAGCAGGCCGACGCTCGGCCGTTCGATGCCGAAAACCGAGCGCGCCATGCCGGTGCCCAGAATGGCAAAATCAACCAGTTGATGCGCATCCGCGCCGATAGTGGCGCCGACGTCCAGCACCACGCTTTCGCCGCGCAATGTCGGCCAGAGCGCTGCGATTGCCGGGCGATCGATGGTCGCCATGGTGCGAAGGCAGAACCTGGACATTGCCATCAGCGCCCCGGTATTGCCGGCTGAGATGCAGGCGTC
This sequence comes from Mesorhizobium sp. M1142, assembly GCF_040318565.1. NCBI lineage: Bacteria > Pseudomonadati > Pseudomonadota > Alphaproteobacteria > Hyphomicrobiales > Phyllobacteriaceae > Mesorhizobium > Mesorhizobium sp. M1142. The sequence continues at coordinate 151,327 of NZ_JAMYMK010000007.1, read as the reverse complement.
GGCAGTGCCTGCCTTGACCGCCTCGACGGCCTTCCACATCGATGATTTCCAGCGACCATGGCGCAGCGCCTGGCTCGGCTTGTCGTCCATCCGGACTGCGATCTCGCAGTGGATGAACTCGCTCACGTCCGCCAGCTTGGGGAATTTGGCGAGTTCGGGCCGTACCACTTCTTCGCGCCCATAAATGACGAAGCGTATGTCCGGACGGCGGGTGGCGACAGTCATGAGCGCCGGGATGACCACGCTTGGCCCGTGATCGCCGCCCATGGCATCGATGGAAATCCTGATCACGCGGTGTTCATCTCACGGTTGCTTGGCCAGCGGGCTTGCCAAGGTACGGGGCTCGCGAAGGTTCGGCGAAAATAACGGTTTTGGGCTGCCGCACAACCAACTTTTCTCAAATTGGATCAGCTATCAGGATTTTCCCAACAGTGATCTCAGCTTTTGCTGGAATTCATTCTCCACAGGCTCGGCATCGCCGGCAGCCTCCAGCGACACACCGGGCTTGCGCGGATAGGGATCGATCGCCAAGCCAAAGAACTGTTCGGCAAGCGCCCCGACGTCGATGGCGTCGCCGGAAAAGGTTTCCGGGCTGTCCGGCCCTTCGGCGTCGAGCAGGATCTCACCGCCGCCGTCGAAACCTTGCCGCCCGAGTTTGGATTGCTCCGGCAGGAACAGCGCTTCGACCGGCTCGTCGATATGCGCCTTGACCGGGTCGAGGGTGACGATGCAGGCCTGCGTTACATCGGCCTCGACATGGCCGCTGACTTTCACCCCGTTGCGCTTCCAAGGCTCGACCAGGAGTTCGGCGCGATAGTTTTCTACCGAAAGCAGCTCGTGCTCGGCGGCCAGCAGGGCGCGCTGCCCGGCGTCGGCATCGATCACCACCGGCAGCCCCTTTTGCGGCAGCCGAGCGACATTTGCCCGGAATGACACTGGGCTGTGGATATCAGGACGTTTCATCTTCGCCTCCACTTCGCCATCTTCATTCGGCCTGCCGCCGCTCAAGCGTTGGCCACGGGAAATACCACCGTGCCGGAAACGATCGATTCGGTCGGCTGTTCCGTGAGTTGCCTGGATGCATTGGCGGCATAGAGTGCCAGCTGCGACGCTTGCGGCCAGGCGCCGGCATCGGGCCTGACATTGCGGGCAAGGGCGGCGGCAAGTGCATCATGGTCATTTCGTTGCAGTGCATCGTCATAGGCGGCGGTGCGGCCGTAGAACATCTTCGCCAGTTTCCGCATGCGCTTCGGCACGCCGACGTCGCCAATGCCCAATTCCCGCAATGAATGTTCGACATCCATGAAGAACTCGTCGATCAGCACCTGCGCAACCTCTGCCGCCGCACCACCCTCGCCGCGCAACCGGTGCTGGAACAGGAACATGTGCAACGACAGCATCTCGAAGCGGCCGAGCGGTGTGTCCGGCACGTTCCAGGCGGAATAAAACACCGTTTGCCGCGCCGCCGCCACGATTTGTGCGTAAAGCGCCTCGGTGATGGCGCGGTTGGCATGTCGTTCGCGGCCAAAGAGGCGCTGGAACATTTGAGGGTGGTCTCCCGGGACCGTTTGTTGAAGTGGCCTTGTTGCATCGGCAAGCAAGCTGGTTTACCGGTTTTGCGGCCCAGCGCAAGTTGCGGCCAGCTTATGGAGTTGTAGTTGCGCGCGCTGAAATTCAAGTCGACTTTCCTGCCCAGGCCCACCGGTGCGGTTCCGCTGCTGGTGATCGCTGCGGCGCTTTCCGCCTGCAATTCATCCAAGATGATCGGCGATCTCAATCCGAGCGAGACGCTGACGCAAGGCTACGTCATCGACCAGCAGGCGATCGACCTGGTGCCGGTCGGCTCAAGCCGCGAACAGGTGCTGCTGGCGCTCGGCACTCCCTCGACGAAAGCGACCTTCGACAACGAGGCCTTTTATTACATTTCGCAGACGCGCAAGCGCTACGTCGCCTTCGACAAGCCGCGGCTGGTCGACCAGCATGTACTGGCGGTCTATTTTGGCGATGATGGGCGCGTTACGCAGATAGCCAATTACGGGTTGAAGGACGGCAAAGTGTTCGACTTCATCTCGCGCACCACGCCGACCGGCGGCAAGGACCAGAACTTCCTCAGCCAGATCATCAGTGGCGCCAGCAAGCTGGCGCCTGGTGTTCCCGGCGCCAGCGGCGGCAGCTCGCTCGGCGGCACCTGATCCACCCAGGGTGTCGGCTTCCTTCCGTTCCTTTCGCTTCCCTGTAAGCGGCACATCTCAGGCAATGAAAAACCCGCGGGAGCGATCCCGCGGGTTTTTGTCTTAAGGTCGTAGCGACCGAGCTTAGCCGTGCGCGAGAACGGCCAGCAACAGCAGCGCGACGATGTTGGTGATCTTGATCGCCGGGTTGACCGCCGGGCCGGCAGTATCCTTGTAGGGGTCGCCGACCGTGTCGCCGGTTACCGAGGCCTTGTGCGCTTCGGAGCCCTTCATATGCTTGACGCCGTCCTTGTCGACAAAACCATCTTCGAACGACTTCTTGGCGTTGTCCCAGGCACCGCCGCCGGAGGTCATCGAGATGGCGACGAAAAGGCCGTTGACGATGACGCCGAGCAGCGAGGCACCGAGCGCGGCAAAGGCGGATGCCTTCGAACCGGAGATCAGGAGGACGCCGAAATAGACGACCAGCGGCGCCAGCACCGGCAACAATGACGGAACGATCATCTCCCGGATCGCTGCCTTGGTCAGAAGGTCGACGGCGCGCGCATAGTTCGGCTTCGAGGTGCCGGCCATGATGCCCGGATCCTCGCGGAACTGCTTGCGCACCTCCTGGACGATAGCACCCGCGGCGCGGCCGACGGCGGTCATGGCGATGCCGCCGAACAGATACGGGATCAGGCCGCCGAAGATCAGGCCGGCGACGACGTAAGGATTGGAGAGGTCGAAGGAGACGTCGCCCATGCCCTGGAAGTACGGGTATTTGTCGCCATTGGCGGCAAAGAACTTCAGGTCGTTAGAATAGGCCGCGAACAGCACCAGCGCGCCGAGGCCGGCCGAGCCGATGGCGTAGCCCTTGGTTACCGCCTTGGTGGTGTTGCCGACAGCGTCAAGCGCGTCGGTTGACTGGCGCACTTCCTTGGGGAGGCCCGCCATTTCGGCAATGCCGCCGGCATTGTCCGTAACCGGGCCGAAGGCATCGAGCGCGACGATCATGCCGGCGAGGCCGAGCATCGTCGTCACCGCGATCGCCGTGCCGTAGAGGCCGGCAAGCTGGTATGTCGAGATGATGCCGCCGACGATGACGATCGCCGGCAACGCCGTCGCTTCCAGCGAGACCGCGAGGCCCTGGATGACGTTGGTGCCGTGACCGGTGACCGAGGCCTGGGCGATGGAGTTCACCGGACGCTTGTTGGTGCCGGTATAATATTCGGTGATCACCACGATGAGGCCGGTCACCGCAAGGCCGACAAGACCGCAGATGAACAGGTTCGTGCCGGTAATAGCCATGCCGGCGACGGTGCCGATCTCCCCCCAGCCGATACATGCCGAAGTGGCTACGGCAAGGCCGACAATCGACAGCAGCCCGGTCACGATCAGGCCCTTGTAGAGCGCGCCCATGATCGAGCCGCTGGAACCAAGCTTGACGAAGAAAGTGCCGACGATCGAGGTGAGGATGCAGGCGCCGCAGATGGCCAGCGGATAGAGCATGGCCGCGCCGAGAACGGCGGTGCCGCCGAAGAAGATGGCGGCGAGGACCATGGTGGCGACCACAGTCACTGCATAGGTCTCGAACAGGTCGGCCGCCATGCCGGCGCAATCGCCGACATTGTCGCCGACATTGTCGGCAATGGTGGCCGGATTGCGTGGATCGTCTTCGGGAATGCCGGCTTCAACCTTGCCGACGAGATCCCCGCCGACGTCGGCGCCTTTAGTGAAGATGCCGCCGCCGAGACGGGCGAAGATCGATATAAGCGAGGCGCCGAAGCCGAGCGAAACAAGCGAGTCGATGACGACGCGATCGTTTGGCTGCAGACCCATGAACTGGGTCAGGATCAGGTAGTAGATGGAGACGCCGAGAAGGGCCAGGCCAGCAACCAGCATGCCAGTGATGGCGCCCGACTTGAAGGCGATCTCAAGGCCGGCAGCGAGGCTGTTGGAAGCCGCCTGCGCGGTGCGCACATTGGCCCGCACCGAGACGTGCATGCCGATGAAGCCAGCGGCACCCGACAGAACGGCGCCGATCAGGAAGCCGATGGCGGCGGTAATCGAAAGCAGCCACCAGGCGAGCAGCAGGACCACGACACCGACGATGGCGATGGTGGTGTACTGGCGCGCCAGATAAGCCTGCGCGCCTTCGCGGATGGCCGCGGAAATTTCCTGCATGCGTGCATTGCCCTGATCGGCCGCGAGAACCGAACGTGTCGCCCAGATGGCGTAAAGGACTGAAAGCAGACCGCAGGCGATGACAGCTGAAATTATGGTCATTGCCGAATTTTCCTCGATTGGTGGCCCAAAAGAACCCCTCCCCGGGCCGTTGAGACAGGGGACGAATTTCCGCAACCGGAATCCGTCCCTTCGCAGCGGCTTATGCGAAACAGGGCTCGGAACGTCAAGATATTGTTCGGTTCTTGTCCGGCTTTCGCCCAAAAGATCCCGGGTTTCGCCCAAAAGGCTGGACGGCAGTGCGCCTGTCGACACCGCCATCCGGTTAGATCGATTGAAATCGACGAAGGGCCGTCAAGCTTTGCGCGGGTCGCCGTCCGGCTGGACGACGAAGACCAGCACCACCAGCATGGTCATGTAGAATTTGAACGCCGCCTCCTGACCATTCCATGTCGAAGACTGCCACATGGCAAACCACTCGCCGCCAACGACCATGAAGCCGAAATACCAAACGAGAAAGCCAATTGTGGCGGCAATGATGGCGAACTTCTTGGCATCGTTGAAAGCCTGTCCGCTGGCGTTGCGCGCCTGCCAAAGTTGCCAGGCGGCGATCAGGTACAGCAGGCAGGTCAGCGCCTCGCCAAGGATGATCAGCCAGTAGCCTGCCGTCCACAAGGCCGGGTTGGTGATCGAGCGGTACATCAGTGCGTTGCCGGGAAAGGTCGTGTCCATGCTCAGCACATGCTGGACAAAGGCGAAGTTTGAGCCGTAATCGGTGATGTTGCCAAAGGCGACGAGGAAGGCGAAAGCCGCCAGACACAAACACATGACGATCTTGGAGAAACGCGCGGTCATGGCAAGAACTCCTGCTGAAAGATCGGGGGATCACACTCATCAATCGCCGAGTCCCGAAGATCGCGCAACGGGTGGCCCAGTGATCATCGTACTCACAGCCATTGCAAGACATTATGCCGGCAAGCAAGACATTGCCGAGACTGTCGAAGCCCTCGATCTCGATAGTGATTGCGCTGTGGGCGACTTGGTCTCTGTGGTTAGAGCCGGTACACAGCACGATTTCGCCGTCATCCGCCGCCGCTGGATCGCCAGCGGGACGGGTATGGCGCTCGAACTGACGCTTGATCATCCGGCGCGTTCGATCGGCCGCTGAAAGGAACGAAGCTCGCTCGGAGAGGCTTACTCCGCCTCGCGTCCCATGCGCCGCGCTGTGCGGCGCTCGATCGCCGACAGCCCGTCATAGATCAGTACGGCAAGGGCGGCGACGATCAGGCCGCCCTGCAGGATGAAGGCGAGGTTGTTCGACAGCAGGCCGGCGATGATCACCTCGCCCAATGTCCTCGCCGCAACTGTCGAGCCGATGGTCGCGGTGGCAAGGCTGATCACCACCGACAGCCGGATACCGCCGAGAATGGTCGGCGCGCTGAGCGGCAGCTCGACCTTGACCAGCCTTTGCCAGCCAGTCATGCCGGCGCCACGCGCCGCCTCGACGACGTTGGCCGGCAGCGTCGTCAGGCCGGTCAGCGCGTTCTCGAAGATCGGCAGCAGGCCATAGAGAAACAGCGCAATCAGCGTCGGCTTTTCGCCGAAGCCGACCGCCGGCACGGCAAGCGCCAGCACCGCCACCGGTGGAAAGGTCTGGCCTATATTGACCAGGCTGCGCGACAGCGGCAGGAATTCGGCGCCGGCCGGCCTGGTGACCAAAATGGCGAGCGCGACCGCAACGATCGTCGCGGCAACCGTCGCGATCAGCACGGTCCGCAGATGCAGCAGCGTCAGCGTCAACAGGCTGCCCTGATTGTAGATTACCGGCGCGTTGTTCTCTGTCAGCGGCTTCAGCAGCGGTTCGAACCAGCCGGGATTGGTGAGGAAGGCGATAAGCACCACCACCAGGGCAAGCCTGAGCAGTGATGGAAGCCAAGCCTTGAAGCCAGCCTCTTTCATGCCGGTCTCGCCGCGCGCTTAACTAGCCCGTCCACCGTGACGCGGCCAAGCGGCTTGCCGTCGGTATCTGTCACCGGCAGCGCAGGGCGGCCCGACCACAGGAGTTCGGCGAGCGCGTCGCGCTGGCTGGCGTCACCGGGGATCGCCTCGCCTTCGGCGGTGCCGTTTTCCACCGCGTCGCGGACCCGGCCAAGCGACAACAGCCGGAACGGTTTTTCGCTGGCACCTACCAGGGTTTCGACAAACGTGCTGGCCGGTTTCGCCAGTATTTCGGCCGGCTCGGCATATTGCACCACTTTGCCGCCGTCCATCACGGCGATCTTGTCGCCCATGTGAACGGCCTCTTCCATATCATGGGTGACCAGGATGATGGTGGTGCCGAAGCGCTTCTGGATTGCCAGCAGATCCTCCTGCGCCTTGTTGCGGATAATCGGATCGAGCGCCCCGAACGGCTCATCCATCAACAGCACGTTGGGTTCCGCGGCAAGCGCCCGAGCGACGCCGACGCGCTGCTGCTGGCCGCCGGAAAGCTCGTGCGGATAGCGTGGCCCGTAGTCTTGCGGGTCGAGCTGGTATAGCGTCATCAGCTCGTCGACGCGGGCCTTGATGCGGTTGGCGTCCCAGCCGAGCAATACCGGCACAGTGGCGATGTTCTGCGCCACCGTGCGATGCGGAAACAGGCCGTGGCCCTGGATGGCATAGCCTATGCTGCGGCGCAGCTCATAATCCGGCACCGAGCGGTTGTCGACGCCGTCGAGCTTGATCACGCCCGATGTCGGCTCGACCAGCCGGTTTATCATGCGAAGCAGCGTCGTCTTGCCGGAGCCGGAGGTGCCGACGATGACGGCGATGCTGCGCGGCTCGATTACCATCGACACGTCGTTGACGACTGTCGTCTCGCCATAGCGCTTGGTGATGCCTTCGATCTCGATCATGCCGTTTCAACCCTGCGCTTGCTGGCGCTCATTTGGATCACTGCATCGAGGATGATGGCGGCGGCGAAGGCCAGCGCCACCGTCGGCACGGCGCCGAGCAGCACCAGGTCCATCGCCGTCTGACCGACGCCCTGGAACACGAACACGCCAAAGCCGCCGCCGCCGATCAACGCGGCAATCGTGGCGAGGCCGATATTCTGCACCAGCACGATGCGGATGCCGGTGAGGATCACCGGGAAGGCGAGCGGAAACTCGACGCCGAACAGCCGCTGGCGGTCGGTCATGCCCATGCCGCGCGCTGCGTCGTTGGCGGCACGCGGCACACCGGCAAGGCCGACCACGGTATTAGTCACCACCGGCAGCAGCGAATAGAGGAACAGGGCGACGAAAGCCGGCGCTGTGCCGATGCCGCGAATGCCGAGCGCGGCAGCACCCGGCACATGCGAAGCGACCCAGCCGAGCGGCGCGATCAAGAGGCCGAACAGCGCGATCGAAGGAATGGTCTGGATGATGTTCAGCACGTTGAGCACGCCGGCCCGCAATTTCTCGACGCGATGGCAGAGGATGCCAAGCGGCAGGCCGATAATCACTGCTGCCGCCAGTGAACCCAGCGCCAGCGTAACGTGCTTGGAGCCTTCCGCCCAAAAACTATCGGAGCGATTGAAATATTCCTTGAGGATCGACAGGCTGTTCCAGCTCCCCGAGACGAGCAGCAGGCCGATCGCCGCTGCGGCGACAACAAGCACGCCGACCCGTGCCCGGGGCGACAGGTTCAGTCTTGTGAGCACGTCGGCGAGCAGAAGGGTGAAGGCGAAGATAAGCAGCCAGAAGCCCGAAGCCGGCGAGATACGGGCGAAGGTGTTGCCTGCGGGCGTCAGGAAGCTGCCGGCAACGCCGATCAGCAGCGCCAGCGCCGCAAGTGCAACCGCACTGGCGGCGAGGCGCAGAGCAAGCGGCGTTTTCAGCAGCGCAATGAGCGCCGCTGCGACAACAATCGCCATCAATAGCGGACCGACCGCCGCGGGCAAAGATTCGAGGATCGAGCGCGCCTCGCCGGGTACGATGCGATTGGCACGGAAGGTGGCGAATGGCGCCGCGAAAGCCGCATAGGCCGATATCGCCGCGATGACCACGCCAAGCTTGTCGAACCGGATGCGCACGCCCTCCCCCATCGGCCGATCCGGCGCACCTTGAAGCGGAGCGCCGGAATCGCCTTACTTCAGGAAGCCGTTCTTTTTCAAAAAGTCCTCAGCGACGCCCTTGACTGGCTCGCCGCCAACCTGCACGCGGCCATTCAACTCCTGCAGCGTGACGAGATCGAGCTTGGCGAAGACCGGCTTCAGCAGCGTCTCGATTTCGGGATGCTCCTTCAGCACCGCCTCGCGAATGATCGGCGCCGGCTGGTAGACCGGCTGCACAACCTTGTCGTCTTCAAGCACGACTAGGCCGGAGGGCGCGATGCCGCCGTCGGTGCCGTAGACCATGGCGGCGTTGGCGCCGTTGGTCTGGTTGGCCGCAGCGGCAATGGTCGCCGCCGTATCGCCGCCCGACAGCGTGATCAACTGGTCCGGCTTCAGCGTGAAGCCATAGGTCTTCTGGAACGCGGGCAGCGCGGCCGCCGAATTGACGAACTCGGCGGAGGCCGCCAGCACCACCTTGCCGCCGCCCGAGACATATTTGCCGAAGTCAGAAAGGGTGACGAGCTTATTGGTATCGGCGACCTCCTTGCGCAGGGCGATCGCCCAGGTGTTGTTGGCCGGTGACGGTGACAGCCAGACGATCTTGTTGGCGTCGTAGTCGAGCTTCTTGGCAGTCTCGTAGGCCTTGGCGGCGTCTTTCCACACCGGATCGTCGGCCTTCTCGAAAAAAAAGGCGGCGTTGCCAGTGTATTCCGGATAGATGTCGATCTCGCCGGCTGTAATCGCCTTGCGGACCACGGGCGTGCCGCCGAGCTGGATACGGTCGGTGGTCTGGATATTATTGGCATTCAGCACCAGTTGGATGATATTGCCGAGCACGCCGCCCTCGGTGTCGATCTTCGACGACACCACCACCTGGGCACTCGCCGAGGCAAACGTAATTCCGAGCGCTAGTACAGCGCCGGCCAGAACCCTGATTGAAAACATCTCACAAATCCCTTGCTGTGAACCGGAATACGGCTGCCGCATATGAGCATGGCTTCGATGCCCCGTCGGGGTACACGGTTTCATAAGAGGGGGGATGGGCGCAATAATTTTGTTCGGATGTGAGTGAATCCGCTGCCGCGACGCCCCGACAGCGTGACGTCAGTTGGCCGCCCGCAAGCCCGTCATCTTCAACACGCCCAGTGCCACGAAGCACAGCGCGACGACCGGGAAAATCATCCAGTTCAGCATCTCCCAGCCCCAGGCATTGTAGACCGCGCCCGACATCAGCGAGGCGAAGGCGACGGAGCCGAACAGGACGAAATCGTGGAACCCCTGGACCTTGCCTTTTTCGGATGGCTGGTAGCTGTCGGCCACCATGGCAGTGGCACCGATGAAGCTGAAGTTCCAGCCAAGGCCGAGCAGGATCAGCGTCGTCCAGAACTGCCACAGTGCCAACCCCGACAGCGCGACTATGCCGCAGCCAATGAGCAGTACCAGGCCGATAGCCACGATCCGTTCAGCGCCAAAACGATGGATCAGCGACCCCGTGAAGAAGCTCGGCGCGAACATCGCCATGACGTGCCAGGAAATGCCGAGCGTGGCGTCGTCGGTCGAAAGGCCGCAGCCGACCATGGCCAGCGGCGCGCCGGTCATCACGAAGCTCATCAGTGCGTAGCTGCCGATGGCGCAAAACAACGCCGCGACGAAGCGTGGCCTGGTGACGATTTCTGAGAGCGGCCTGGCGTCGCCGTCGGAAATTTCAACCTTCTCGGTTGCCTTGGCTGGGATACGCAACAGAGAGAGAATGGCGGCGCCGACCGCCGCCAGCACCAGGATGGACGCAAACGAGCCGGCAAACTTCACCGGCGAGAACAGATCGCCGGTGAAGATGACGATCTGCGGCCCGAGTATGGCGGTGACGATGCCGCCGGCCAGCACGAAGGAGATGGCACGCGCCTTGAATTCAGGCGGAGCATTGTCGGCGGCGGCAAAGCGGAATTGCTGGACGAAGGCGCCCCCGATCCCGATCACGGCCAAGCCGAAAGCGAACAGCCAGAAGCTGGGATGAAACAGCGCCAGCGTGGCGATCAGGCCGCCAAGCGCTGTCACCGCCGTTCCGGTCATGAAGCCGTCGCGCTGGCCGAGCCGGCGGATGACCGCCGCGGCCGGCAGGGAACCGAGTGCCACGCCGACATTGAAGCCGGTGATCGGCGCGGTTGCCAGCGACTTGTCAGCGTCGAGCAGATACTGCCCGGCCAATCCGCCCATGGAAATGGAGATGGGTGCGGCCGAGCCGATGATCGCCTGCGAGGCTGCGAGGATGAAGGCGGTGCGACGCGCTTCCTTGCCCGCCTCAACGGCGACGACGGCGGTCATGAGGCGTCCTTACCGCGGCCCTCGCCGCGCACCCGGCGCGACACGCGATCAAGCACGGCATTGACCAGTTTCGGCTCGTCGTCCTCGTAAAATGCCTTGGCGATGTCGACATACTCGGAGACGATGACCGCCACCGGCACGTCCTCGCGCTGCATCAGCTCGTAGACGCCGGCGCGCAATATGGCGCGCAATGTGGAATCGAGCCTCGATAGAGGCCAGTCCTCGGTCAGTGCCTGTCGGATGATCGGATCGATGGTCTTCTGGTGCTCGACGACGCCTGCAAGAATGGCGCGAAACCATTGCGCATCGGCTTCGCGATAGAGCGCGCCGTCGACTTCCTTTCCGAGCCTGAACGCCTCGTATTCGGCGGTGATCTCAAACACGCCGCTGCCGGCGACGTCCATCTGATAGAGCGCCTGTACAGCGGCCAGACGGGCTGCACCGCGCTTGTTGGCATGGCGAACCGCAGGCTGGCCGGGCGAAGCGGGTTCGCTCACGTTCGCTCTCCCAGCTGTTCCTTTAGAGCGATCATGGTCAGCGCCGCGCGCGCCGCAAAGCCGCCCTTGTCGCCTTCCGAACGCCTGGCCCGTGTCCACGCCTGTTCGTCGTTTTCGGTGGTCAGGATGCCGTTGCCGATACAGACCGAATCCTGCACGGACAGGTCCATCAGGGCACGGCTGGATTCATTGGCGACAATCTCGAAATGATAGGTGTCGCCGCGGATGACTGTGCCGAGGGCGACGAAACCGTCATAGTTCGTCCCGCCTTCGGAGGCACCGTCGAGCGCGAAGGAAATCACGGCGGGGATTTCGAGCGAGCCAGGAACGGTGACGACATCGTATGTCGCGCCCGCTTGGTCGAGCGCGCTGGTCGCGCCTTCGAGCAGCGCGTCGGCAAGGTCGTCGTGAAAGCGCGCCTCGATGACAAGAAGGTGCGCCTTCTTCTTCGGACGGGTGAACGCTTTGCCGTGTTGGGATGTGCCTGCCATAGATGTCTCCGGGGATCGCCGGTGACTTAGGCCGAAGCCGGTTTGATCGCAAGCGGAAGATTGCCGAAGGAACTTTCAAGGCCAACTCGGCGGCGATCGCATCAGGGAATGGGCTTTATGGACGAGCGCCTCAAAGCCCCTCCTTCGCCGCCTCCATCAGCCGCGCGGCGTAGCGGGCCATGGTGTCGATCTCGAGATTGACCCAGTCGCCGACCTGGCGTTCGCCCCAGGTGGTGACGGTCAGCGAATGATGGATCAACAGCACGTCGAAGCGGGTGCCTTCGACCTTGTTGACGGTGAGCGAAGTGCCGTCGAGTGCGACGGAACCCTTGGGGGCGATGAATTTGGCAAGCCCGCGCGGTGCTTCCAGGGTAAAGCGCACGGCGTCACCCTCCTCCTTGCGGGCCACGATCTCGGCCATGCCGTCGACATGGCCTGATACAATGTGGCCACCGAGTTCGTCGCCGATCTTCAGCGCCCGCTCCAGATTGATCCTCGTGCCGGATTTCCAGGCCATAGCTGTCGTCAGTCTGAGTGCTTCTTCCCAGGCCTCGACCTCGAACCACCGTGCGTTGACGCCGTCTTCCGGCAGTCCCGTTACCGTCAGACAGACGCCGCCACAGGAAATCGAGGCGCCGATGGCAATGGTCTGCGGATCGTAGGCGGTGTCGATACGCAAACCGACGCCTTCCCTGAGCGGCTTCACGGCAGCGACGGTGCCGACATCGGTGACGATTCCAGTGAACATTAGTTTGGCCCCGTGAACATCAGTTCGGTCCTAGATGTCTCTTATCCATTCCGCATATGTGTCTTCGCCGAAACGCATGTTGCGCAATTTGCGAAATCCCGGCGGGATATTGTTGGCATCGATTGGCGATACAATGCCGCCCTCGCCGATCGCGTCCGGCCCCTGAAACAGCACGATACGATCGACCAGTTGTTCGTCGAGGAACGCCTTGGCCACCCTGGCGCCGCCCTCGACCAAGAGGCTGGCCATGCCGAGCGCCGCCAGATCCTCGAGCAGTTCCGGCAGCGCAATATCGCCTTCATACGTCTCAGTGCCGATGAAGCGAACGCCGACGCGTTCGAGCGCGGCGCGCCGGTGCGGATCGGCCTCGGCGCAGGCAGCGATATAGAGCGGCACACGGTCGACGCCGGCGACCAGTTTCGAAGTCTCGGCTAGCCTGATCTGACGGTCGAGCACGATGCGCGCCGGCGAACGGCTCTCCAGTCCCGGAAGCCTAACCGTCAGCGCCGGATCGTCCTCCAGTGCCGTGCCGATGCCGATCAATATGCCATCGGCTTCGCCCCGCATCAGATAGACTTCGCGCCGGGCGATATCGCCGGTGATGGAGACTTGTCCCTCGCCTCTCACGCCGATCTTGTTGTCGCTTGAAAGCGCAAGCTTCAGAATCACTTCCGGGCGTTTTTTCAGAGATCGAATCAAATAGCCGGCCATCTGCTCCGCGGCGTCGGCCGCCAGCACTTTTTCCACCACCTCGACCCCAGCGGCACGCAAGATTGCATAGCCCTTGCCGGAAACACGCGGGTCCGGATCGCTGGCAGCGCCGACCACACGCGCCACGCCGGCACTGACCAGCGCATTGGCGCAAGGCGGCGTGCGGCCGTGATGGGCGCAGGGCTCCAGCGTTACATAGGCGGTGGCGCCGCGCGCCAGTTCGCCGGCCTCTGCCAAAGCCTGGGTCTCGGCATGCGGCCGGCCGCCGACGGCGGTGACGCCGCTGCCGACGATCATCGGCCCGTTGCCGTCATCACGCACGATCAGCGTGCCGACGGAAGGATTGGTCGAGGTCCGGCCGGCATTCTTGCGCGACAGCCTGAGGGCTGCCGCCATATAGCGGCGATCGAGGAGCTCTTGCTCAGCCGTGCTGCGTTCGGACCCTGCCATGCTCAACTGGCGTCCTCTTCGCTCTTCCGCTCTTCGCCCCTGGGCTCGTCGGTTTTGAGCTCGTCGCCTTTGAGTTCGCCCAATACGTCGTGGAAATCCTTGGCCTCGCGGAAATTGCGGTAGACGGAGGCAAAGCGCACATAGGCGACATCGTCGAGCGACTTAAGCGCCTCCATGACCAGCCGGCCGACTTCGCCCGAAGCCACTTCGGTCTCGCCCGAGCTTTCGAGCTGGCGCACGATGCCGGTCACGGCCCGGTCGATGCGCTCGGGATCGACATTGCGCTTGCGTACCGCGATCTCGACCGAGCGCAACAGCTTGTCGCGGTCGAACGGCACCTTGCGTCCAGACTTCTTCACTACGACAAGGTCGCGCAGCTGTACCCGCTCGAACGTGGTAAAGCGGCCGCCGCAATCCGGGCAGACGCGCCGCCTGCGGATCGCCGCGCCGTCTTCGGCGGGGCGTGAATCCTTCACCTGCGTATCTTCGGACTGACAATAGGGACAGCGCATGGAGGGCCTTCGGTTCGCGATTCTCGTGGGGCGAAAGGCTTAGAGGTTTTTGCCACGATGGCAAAGTATGGCCGATGACCGATCGCGCCTCAGAGATAGCGAGGCACGAGGAAAATTGCGAGAGTGGCAATCAGTTGGACGGCAATACGCCAATCAGGGAGCGACGTCGCCGGTCGGGAAGCCGCAGGACGTGCCGAGATAGCGATAGGCCTTGGTGAAGCCGTCCATCGATATGGTCGCGACCGGCTTGTCGGCGAAGCTGACATCAAGGGCGCTCGTACGGCGCATGGCACGCAGTATGGCAAGCGTGGTCTCGGGTTTGTTGTCCATCATCCACTGTCCGTCGGCGATAAGATGAAAACCAGCCTTGATCTTGTCGTTAACGTCGCGAAACACCGCCGGGACGTTGTCACCTTTGGGCAAGTCACTGTTTCTCACGGCGATGATGAGGCTCGGATAGCCTCCGGGTGGCAGTACGTCGCCATTCGAGATGGCCAGCGTAAGGGTGCCACTGGTGCCGTTAGCGTCGAAAAAGACCGTAGAGGCGGCACAGGTCTTTCGCACATCCTCACCGGTGTTGACCTCGTCCATCGTGGTGGACCACCTGCCGAACGTCTCTGTCCTTGGCGCTGCCGGCGTCGGCTCGGTCTGCGCCAAGGCGAAGCCGGACAGCTGCAAAATAGCCGAGGCCAGCAAGGCACCAAAGCCGGCGAAACGGAAAGTTTGCATCATTGATGCTTCTCCGCAGGTGCCTTGCTGTCGCACCGGGATTGTCGCGCACATGGAGGACACTCGGCGTCGGTCAACCAAGATACGGGTAAAGCGGAAAACGATCCGTCAATGCCGCCACCTTGGTCTTCACAACTGCCTCGACGGCCGCATTGCCATCGTCGGAATTGGCGACTTTCAGTCCATCCAGCACCTCGGCGATCAGCTTGCCAATCTCGCGGAACTCAGCCTGGCCGAAGCCGCGCGTGGTGCCAGCCGGCGTGCCAAGCCGAACGCCCGAGGTGACGAAAGGCTTTTCCGGGTCGAAGGGGATGCCGTTCTTGTTGCAGGTGATGTTGGCGCGGCCAAGGGCAGCCTCGGCGCGCTTCCCGGTGGCGTTCTTGGGGCGCAGGTCGACCAACATCAGATGGTTGTCAGTGCCGCCGGAGACGATGTCGAGACCGGTTTCCTGCAGGCTGGAGGCCAGTGCCTTGGCATTGGCAACGACGCTCTCCGCATAGACCTTGAAGCTCGGCTTCAGCGCCTCGCCCAAGGCCACCGCCTTGGCCGCGATGACATGCATCAGCGGTCCGCCCTGCAAGCCGGGAAACACGGCCGAATTCATCTTCTTGGCAATGTCCTCGTCATTGCACAGGATCATGCCGCCGCGCGGGCCGCGCAGCGACTTGTGCGTCGTGGTGGTGACCACATGGGCATGCGGCAGCGGCGACGGATGCATGCCACCGGCGACCAGTCCGGCGATATGAGCCATATCGACCATCAGATAGGCGCCGATCGAATCGGCGATCTCGCGAAAACGCTTCCAGTCCCAGAGACGTGAATAGGCGGTGCCGCCGGCCAGGATCAATTTCGGCTTGGTCTCATGGGCAGTCTTCTCGATCGCGTCCATGTCGAGCAGATGATCGTCCCGGCGCACGCCATAGGAGACGACCTTGAACCATTTGCCGCTCATATTGACCGGCGAGCCATGCGTCAGGTGCCCGCCGGAATTGAGGTCGAGACCCATGAAGGTGTCGCCGGGCTGCAGCAGCGCCAGGAACACCGCCTGGTTCATCTGGCTGCCGGAATTCGGCTGGACGTTGGCGAAGTTGCAGCCGAACAGCTTTTTCGCACGTTCGATGGCCAGTTCCTCGGCGACATCGACAAACTGGCAGCCGCCATAGTAGCGCTTGCCCGGATAGCCCTCGGCATATTTGTTGGTCATGATCGACCCCTGTGCCTCGAGCACGGCACGCGAGACGATATTTTCCGAGGCAATCAGCTCGATCTCGTGGCGCTGGCGGCCGAGTTCGTTGCGGATGGCGCCGAAAATCTCGGGGTCGGCATCGGCAAGCGTGGTTTCGAAGAAGGATTCGAATTTGTTCGACACTGCCGCTGCTGTTGCCATGGGCTGAAATCCTCAAGGTTCGGGGTCTGTCGCGCCATTAACACAGTTGCTTTCGGCCCGCCACGTTTGCTGCGCGAAATTTGCTGGCCGGATTGCGCCAGAGAGACTGGCGGCCTCTATTTCCTTGCCCTGCTGAAGGGCCGGCAGGCTTCGGTGAGCGTGATCTCGGGGAACAGCGCCTGCATCGTATGGTCGTTGATCTGGCCGGCGTGATGGCGCCGCACACGCCGGCAACAGAGCCGGCGATCCGGACGCGCAGCCCGAACGGCTCGGCCTGCGCTTGTGTAATCGCGCCGAGACGCGCGTCGCGATGTCGCCGACCCAGACCCCCAGGAAGCGCAGCCCCATGCGGCGATCGGCCCAGCGAAGCTTGTCGCGAAAGACCCGGCAACGAAAAAGGCCGCCCTTCCGGCGGCCTTTTGCAAATGAACTCAGCTGCTTAGAGCGCGGATGTGATCTGCAGCTCGTTGGCTCCGTCGAGGCCGTAAATGTCGTCACGGAACTGGACCACGCCCGGCCCTGTCGACCAGGCCGAGACGTAGAGAAAATAAACCGGCACCGGATTGGTAACCTGCACCGGCATGTTCTCCCCGGTCTTGATCGCCGCCTCGAAATGCTGGCGATCCCAGCCCGGTGTGTCGCGCAGAATCCAGGTGACGAGGTCGCGCACGTTCTGAACCCGCACGCAGCCAGAGGAATCGAAGCGCATCAGCTTGCCGAACAGGCTCTGCTGCGGCGTGTCGTGCATGTAGACGCCGTCCGGGCTGGGGAAATTGATCTTGACCGAGGCCATCGCGTTGCCGGAACCGGGATCCTGGCGGAAGCGATATTTTTCGGCATCGTCGGTCGACCAGTCGACCGTCATTGGGTCGACCTCGCTGCCGTCCGGCGCGAACAGGCGGATATGGCTATCCTTGAGATAGTTGGGGTCCTTCCGCATCAGCGGAATGATGTCCTTGCGCACGATCGAGACCGGCGCGTTCCAGTACGGATTGACGATGATTTCGTTGATCTTGGAATTGACGATCGGCGTCTGGCGATCGATCTTGCCGACGATTGCGGTGTGGCGCAGCACAACGCGGTCATTCTCGACAGCCTCGATCTGCGCCGCCGGGATGTCGACCAGCACATAGCGGTTGCCAAGCGTGCCGGCCCGCTCACGCAGCCGTTGCAGATTGGTCTGCAGCTGACCAAGCCGAACCGGCGCCGACACGTTCATTGCCGCGAAAGTATATTTGCCGGTGGTTCCGTCGGCCGGCAAGCCGTGACGCAACTGGAAGCGCTTGAGCGCCGAGTCGACGTAAGAATCGAACGCTTCCGAGAGCCCGGCGCTCTGCGCCAGGTCGCCCGATATCATCAAGCGCCTGCGCAGCGGCACCACATCGGGATCCTCGACGCCAAGCTGCAGCTTCTTGGTGTCTGGAACCTGCTCCCAGCCGCCTTGCGCGACGATATTCTGATACTGCATGATCGCCTGCTCGGTGAAGGATACCGTCTGCAGGCTGAAGATCGGCAGCGTCGAGGCAACCTTGCCGCCTTCGCTGGCACGCGCATCGAATTGGTCGTCCCAATTGCCACGCGCCGAGGATTTCAGGATATCCCCGATCACATCCTGTGCACTGGCGCGGCCGGCGACCATTGCGGCTGCGAGCGCGGAGGCTCCTGAAAGAAAGAAACGGCGGCTGGTTCTCATGGATGGTCCAGACATTCTTGCTACAATTCAACCCACCGGGCGGTCTCGCCCGCACTCTAGAGTTGGCTTCTTAACAATTAGCCAACCATGGCCCGCATCACTTCGCTGTAAAAACACATGGGTGTAAAAACACATGGAAGTGACTTGAGCACAGGACAAATGCACGGCTTTGGCCCAGCATCACCCGCATCTTCGGTTCCATTCGAATATGGCGGCAACGTGGCTGTTGCTCGAATTTGGATCGGCCGGCCTGACGAAACGGGCAAGACCGGTGCTTTTCGGCACCGGTCTTTGGTCTGCTCCGCGGCAGCACTTCCGTGGTCCAGCTTCAGATCTTGCTGCGGCGGGTGCGATTACATCCGATAGGCGATGGTATCGTTCCAGAACCGATCCAGCCGCTGCAGGGCGCGGTTCATCTGCTTGAACTCTTCCGTGTTGATGCCGCCGACCTGCTCGATCGAGCCCACATGGCGTTCGTAAAGGCCGGCGACGACTTCCGCCACCTCATTGCCCTTCGGCGTCAGTGAAACCCGCACCGAACGGCGGTCGATGCGCGAGCGCTGGTGGTTGATGAAGCCGAGATCGACCAGCTTCTTTAGATTGTAGGAGACATTCGAGCCGAGATAATAGCCGCGCGAGCGCAGTTCGCCGGCGGTCAGCTCCGAATTGCCGATGTTGAACAGCAGCAGCGCCTGGATGGCGTTGATGTCGGAGCGACCGTTGCGGTCGAATTCGTCCTTGATCACATCAAGCAGACGGCGATGCAGCCGCTCGACCAGCTGCAGCGATTCCATGTACAGCGAACGGATCGCCTCGCGGCGGTCATCGGATACGTTGGCGGTCTTCGCCGCCGGACGCGAATTGATCATTGTCTTTGCCTCTCGTTTGTCGCCCGGTGATTTTTTGTTCTTCACCTTGATCGCGACACTATCGAATACTCATAAAATTCGACTTAAACGCCAAGGCTAACAAGAGCTTACCGGTAAGGGGTTTCGAAAGAGGCTTAACGGACGGTCACCCGAGCAAGGATGATTAACCTAAAGATTTAGCCAACGATCCTGGCCGGAATTGCTATCGCCGGGCTTGCCGCTTCTGGATCCAGATCACCACGCGGAACACTATGTAGAGCAGCGCCACCGCAAGGTGCGAGGCGACGATCAGCGGCCGGCGGCCGAACAAGTCGGGGAAGCCAGCATACATGACGCACTCGGTCACCGCGCAGATGAACCAGATCACCGGCCCCCAGGACGCCAGCATCCACAGGCCGGCGGCAGCGAATGGAAAAAACACCGCCAGCACCACCGCCGCCACCTGCCAGTGCACCGGCATCAGATCGAACCGCCACAACTGGCCGGGGTAAACGCCGATCAGCCGGATCCAGTGCAAGATGCCGAACAGCAGACAATAGCCGGCGATAACGCGCTGGAACCAGGCGAAGATGACCTCGATCGTCGAGGGCTGCAGCACCACGCGTCTCGAGGTGGCCTCGCTCACAGCTTCAGTTCCCGTTCGCCGAGCGGTGCGAAATAGGCATCGACGTCGGCGGCGCTGACGTCATCGATGCCTGCCGGCCGCCATTGCGGCGTCGAGCCTTTATCGATGATGGCGGCGCGGATACCTTCATAGAAGTCGTGCCCGACAAGCATACGGTTGAGGATACGGAACTCCATTTTCATGCACTCGTCCATCGACAACGTCTGCCCGGCGCTGATCTGGCGCCACGCGACATGCAGGCTGGTCGGTGAACGTGTGCGGATGGTGGCCAGCGTCTTTGCCGCGAACTCGTCGGCGATGGCTGCCCGCTCCAGGCTGGCGACCATATCGGCCAGTGACGGCTGCGCGAAATGCCGGGCGATGGCTTCCAGCGTCGGCCTGTCTGTCTCGCGTTTGGCCGGGACGAAGCAGCCGCGCAGCACCGATTCCGGGTCGCCGCTTGTCGCCAGCCGGTCGAGAAAGCCGGGCTGGTCCTCCGCCTTGATCGTATGGGTGGCGAGGCCCGACCACAAAGCATCGCCATAGCGGATGCGGTTGCCGGTCAGCGCCAGATACATGCCGAAGCTGCCGCCGAGATCCGGCAACAGATGGCTGGCGCCGACATCCGGGAAAAAGCCGATGCCGACCTCTGGCATGGCAAATTGCGCGTTCTCGGTCAGCACCCGCTGCGAGCCATGGAAGGAGATGCCGACGCCGCCGCCCATGACGATGCCGTCGATCAGGGCGACATAGGGTTTCTTGAAACGGGCGATGCGGGCGTTCAGCCGGTACTCGTCGGCGAAGAACTCGACCGGCGGTTTTCCAGCCCGGCCGGCTTCGTAGATGTGGAGGATGTCGCCGCCCGCCGAAAATGCCCTGCCCTCGGCCTTGACGACGACGACGTCGACACCATCGTCGCGTTCCCAGCTGCGCAGCGCCTTGTCCAGCGCCTTGACCATGCGGTGGGTTACGGCATTGAGCGCCTGCGGCCGCGTCAGCGTGACGACGCCGGCCCTGCCCAACCTTTCGAAGCGAATCTCGTCGCCTCCGCCAAAATCCATCGCCAGAGAATCCCTCCCGCGCCCGCCGAGAGTGAAGTGCTAATGCGTGGCGCATAGCCACGTCAATGGCAGCGCCAATCCCGCCTGCTGGCCCGTGGCCGCAGCCGGTGCTAATGCTGGCGCTTTGAACTGGAAGGTTGGACCATGCCTTGGTTGCCACGCCTTGCTGTTGTGGTGGTCGGCCTAATCGCTGCGAACACTCCTCCCGTATCGGCCGAAACCGTGGATAGTCTCTACCAATCGCAGACCATCGTCACCGGCCAGGGCGAGGTCAATCGCCAGATCGGTTTCAAGACATGTCTGGATGCGGTGCTGGTGCGTGTCTCGGGTGATCAGCGGCTGGCGAAAAAACCTGAGATGGCGGCGCTGCGCGACAAGGCCGGCAGCTTCGTTGCCGAATTCCGCTACCACGACCGCCTTGAAGGCATTCCGGTCCATGACGAACAAGGCACTCACGACCGGCCGCATGATCTCACCTGCCTGTACAAGCCCGACGCCATCGATCCGGTGCTTGCCGCGCTTGGCAGCAAGCCATGGCTGGCCGAGCGGCCACGCCTGGCGATTTTTCTGGCGGCGGAGCAAGGCACAAGGCAGTTCGCGCTGACTGCCGACGACCAGCGCGGGGCGGCGATGCGCGAATCCTTCGTTAATGCCACCGGTCCGCTGGTCATGCGGATTGTGTTTCCCGAAGCGTCGCTGCTGTCGGCCTCGAAGCTTGACGACCGGGCCCTGCGCCATGCCGATATGGCGACGCTGGACCAGCTTGCCCGAAAGGCCGGTGCCGATCAGGCGCTCGCCGGCAGCCTGATCTGGAGCGACAAGGAGTTTGGCTGGATCGCCGATTGGCGGCTTGCCATGAACGGCAAGGCTTATAAATGGCAAGTGCGCGGTGTCAGCTTCGACGAGGCATTCCGCGTCGCCATGCGGGGTGCTGCGCAGATTCTGTCGGGCAATGGTCAACCAGAATAACGCCCGACAGGACCGCTGGCACAATCGTGTCGCATTGGTCAGCAGCGAAGGCTCGTGGTAAAAGCCGCCCG
Organism: Mesorhizobium sp. M1142; assembly: GCF_040318565.1. Lineage (NCBI taxonomy): Bacteria > Pseudomonadati > Pseudomonadota > Alphaproteobacteria > Hyphomicrobiales > Phyllobacteriaceae > Mesorhizobium > Mesorhizobium sp. M1142. Next base: position 129,783 of record NZ_JAMYMK010000007.1, on the reverse strand, counting down.
GTCCGGAGTTTTGGCGATGAACAAATTCACACCTGCAAAGCCTGCCGGCGCGCGCAGCGTCGACGAGATCACCGGCAGCCGGCGGCTGCGGCGCATGCGCAAGGCCGATTGGTCGCGCCGCCTTGTCCAGGAGAACCGGCTCTCGGTCGACGATCTGATCTGGCCGATCTTCGTCGTCGACGGCAGACAAGTGCGCGAACCGATCGCCGCCATGCCCGGCGTGTACCGCCTGTCGCTCGACCTCGCCGTCAAGGAGGCTGAGCGCGCGGCCAAGCTTGGCATTCCGGCGATCGCCACTTTCCCCAATGTGGAGCTCGGCCTGCGCGATCAGACCGGTTCGCATATCCTCGATCCGGAAAACATCATCAACCGCGCCACCCGCGCCATCAAGCGGGCGGTGCCGGAGATCGGCATCATCACCGACGCGGCGCTGGACCCGTTCACCTCGCATGGCCATGACGGCATCTTGCGTGAGGGCATTATCGTCAATGATGAAACGGTGGAGCAGGTGACGGCGGCGGCCGTCATCCAGGCGGCGGCGGGGGCCGACATCATTGCCCCCTCGGACATGATGGACGGCCGGATCGGTGCCATCCGCGATGCGCTCGACGCCAATGGGTTTCAGGATGTAGCGATCATGTCCTATGCGACCAAGTTCGCATCCGCTTTTTACGGCCCCTATCGTGAGGCGGTCGGCACCGCCGGCCTGCTCAAGGGCGACAAGAAGACCTATTACATCGACCACGCCAATTCCGACGAAGCGGTGCGCGAGGCCGAGCAGGATCTAGCCGAAGGCGCCGACATGCTGATGGTCAAGCCCGGCCTGCCCTATCTCGACATCATCCGCCGGCTGAAGGACGAGTTGCAGATGCCGACCTTCGCCTATCAGGTCTCGGGCGAATATTCGATGATCAAGGCCGCCGCCGCCAATGGCTGGATCGACGGCGAAAAGGCGATGCTGGAATCGCTGCTCGCGTTCAAGCGCGCCGGCTGCGACGGGATTCTCACCTACTTTGCGCCCGAAGTAGCGGCGATGCTGAAGGGATAGGTGATCGCATCGTTTTGGAACTTTGGTGCATGGGATGGGGGCCTGTGGTAAACCTTCGGGATTGGCCGAATCCTCCCTCCCCCTCGTCATCTGGGGCGGAGCAGGAGCGAAGCTCCGTCGCGGAGACCCCAGGATCCATGCCGTGACCTGGCGGCAGTGCTCCGGCGGATCGAAAACGAACGCACCCATCCGGTTCTCCGAAAAAGTTCGGACCATTCCGGATTGGTCTTCTTGATCTCCATTCGCGTGGTTCGTCGTTCTGGGCCGCTGTGTTCTTCGGCCGATGTCACGGCATGGATCCTAGGGTCTGCGCCGCGTCGCTTCGCTCCTTGCTTCGCCCCAGGATGACGACGGGATGGTTGGTTATGGCCAATCGCCAGCGTTGGGAGATTGGCGGTTGTGGCCCAGCCGTTCATCGCTAGCCGGCGATCCAAAAACACCGCTTGCAAAATGCAATCAGTTAAGCTAACCCGATAACTGCTTGCATGTCACAATTGGTTATCGAGGAGGCTCTCATGTCCAAACTTCGCGTCAGCGCTTTCACCCTGTCGATCGACGGCTTCGGCGCCGGTCCCGACCAAGACCTGAAGAACCCGCTGGGTGTTGGCGGGGAAGCCCTGCACGGATGGATGTTTGGCACCCGCACTTTCCGCAAGATGGTCCTCGGCAAGGATGGCGGGACCACGGACACTGACGAGGCGTTCGCCGCACGCAGCTTCGAAAACGTCGGCGCATGGATCCTCGGCCGCAACATGTTTGGGCCAATCCGCGGCGAATGGCCGGATGACAGCTGGAAAGGCTGGTGGGGTGACAACCCGCCCTACCATGTGCCGGTCTTCGTGCTCACGCATCATCCGCGTGATCCGATTGTCATGGAGGGCGGCACGACCTTCTATTTCGTGACCGATGGCATCCACTCAGCGCTGCAAAAGGCGAAAGCAGCGGCTGACGGCAAGGACATAAGGCTCGGCGGCGGCGTCGCAACGATCCGGCAATATCTCCAGGAAAAGCTCATCGACGAATTGCATCTGGCGATCTCACCGGTCCTGCTGGGCGCCGGCGAGAACCTTTTTGCCGGCATCGACATGCCCAAGCTCGGCTATCGCTGCAGCGAGCAGGTCGCGACGCCGAAAGCCACGCACGTCATCATCGAGCGTACCTAGCTTGTCGCAGGGCGCCACAGAGCAGCGCCCTCCTCGCCGCTTTAGTCAGTACTTCTCCGGCACATACAGTTCGCGCGGCAGTACCTGGCGCTTGTATTCGGGATTGAAGACGCGCTCCGGCAGTGTGATCTCTTCGTGCGGCGCCTCCTCATAAGGCATCTGCTTGAGGAGTTGGTCGATGCAGTTCAGCCGTGCCCGTTTCTTGTCGTTGCCCTCGACGATGAACCACGGGGCGCCACCCTTGCCCGCCGAGTCGCGGCCCTCGAAGACCACGACGAGCTTCTTCTTGTGATAGGCGACCCAGGATTGCAGCTTGATCAATTCGGATTGCAGCGTGATGAGATTGCGAAAATACTGCAGGCGGTCGATCGATGGCGGATGCGCATTCTTGTAGATCTTGGCGATCTCCATCGACAGCGCCGGCTCCGAGATTTCCAGCTCATAATCTTCGTCGAGCGTGTCGGCGAGTTCCGCTTCCAGCCAGTCCGTGGCCGGGGAATTCTGTTTTATCTCGGTCATTTGCGCTGCTCCGCTTACAGGCCTTGCCGGCCGCTGTCAGGCGCTCTGCCGCCCGGCCCGGCGGCCGGAAGTCGAAGCGCTGGACCGATGTTAGTATAGGCCGGCAATGACGGTTTTATTGCAGCCACTACTGCGCTGGCTGTGCGTTTCAATCCGCAAGATGTGATCGAGCTTGCCCTGCGGAACGGGCGACAAGCGGAACGAATTATCCTACAAATGCCCGGTTCACTGAGGGCTGTCGTTTGCAACGCCCTTTCCCGATAAATCGTGAGGATACGACATGGAATACCGCACTCTCGGCCGTTCCGGGCTGAAGGTTTCGACCCTGACCATGGGCACCATGACGTTCGGCGGCGGCGGCGCGTTTTCGGCGGTCGGCAAGACCGATCTCGACGAGGCGCGCCGGATGATCGACCTTTGCATCGATGCCGGCGTCAATGTCATCGACACCGCCAACGTCTATTCGAACGGCGTGTCGGAAGAGATCATCGGCGAAGCGCTCGGCGGCAAGCGCAAGGGCGACGTGCTGATCGCCTCCAAGGCGCGCATGCGGATCGGCAAGGGCCCCAACGATGAAGGCTTGTCGCGCTACCATCTGATCCGCGAATGCGAGAGAAGCCTGAAGCGCCTCAGGACCGATGTCATCGACATCTATTTCCTGCACGAGTGGGATGGCCTGACACCGCTTGAGGAAACCATCGCCGCGCTCGACACGCTGGTCGCGCAGGGCAAGGTCCGTTATGTCGGCTGCTCCAATTATTCCGGCTGGCAAGTTATGAAGGGGCTGGGGATCAGCGACCGTCATCACCAGCCGCGCTTCGTCACCCAGCAGATCCACTACACGCTGGAAGCCCGCGAGGCCGAGTATGAATTGTTGCCGATCTCGGTCGACCAGGGGCTCGGCGTGCTGGTCTGGAGCCCGCTTGCCGGCGGGTTGCTGTCCGGCAAATACCACCGTGACCAGCCGACCGCCCGCCAGCTCAGCGGCTGGTCGGAACCGCCGATCCGCGACGAGGACCGGCTGTGGCGGATCGTCGACGTGCTGATCGATATCGGCAAGAACCACGGTGTGTCGGCAGCGCAAGTGGCGCTTGCCTGGCTACTCGGCCGGCCCGCTGTCAGTTCGCTGGTGATCGGCGGACGAACCGAAGCGCATTTCAAAGACAATATCGCCGCTGCAAGCCTTGTGCTTGCCGATGAGGAGCGCACACGGCTCGACGTGGTCAGCAGGCCGCCCGTGCTCTATCCCTACTGGCACCAGCAGTTCACCGCAAAGGACCGGTTCGGTCCGGCCGATCTCGTCCTCGACCGCGACGGCGCCTGAAAAGCCGGGCTCTCCGGACTGCGCCGAGATATGGAGCCCGATCGTGCCTTGCGGTGTTGTGTTTGCGGCCCAATGCTCCTAGGCAAAGGCCAAGCACAATGAAAGGAACCGATATGGCACGAGCACCGAACTACGGTCAGGAACGCAAGGAACGCGACCGGCAGAAGGCCGCCAAGAAGGCGGAGAAGCAGGCTGCCAAGGTCGCAGCCAAGGAGCGATCGAAGCCCGAGGGCGAGAGCGAGTCCCAAACCAAAACCGAAACGGCCGAGTGATGACGCCCGGCCTGTCAGGCGGTCCGGGCCTCGGTCAAATCCCGCTATGCCTCAGGCGGGCGCCTTGTCGCTGACGAAGACGTTCACTTCACGAGCGGCGGCAATGAAGGCCCGTCTTGCGTTCATGGCCGGCTTGTCGCCGGCCAGCGCATCATGACAGGCCTGCAGCGCTTCGCGGTGCTTGGGGCTGCGCTTGCCGGGCCAATTGTTGAGGAGGTAGTCGGAAGCCTCGCGGGCCGTACGCAAGAGCTGATTGCTTCCTGCCGCGCCCTTGACGGTCACGGGTGTGTCAAATCGGTTGTTTTCCATCGCCGCTCTTACGCCATCGGCATTTGCGAAGCGAGACCGAAAGTAGCATTCTTCGCTCATCTGCCCTTTTTCGTCATCAATGGCCGCGGATCCTCACTCAAGCGACGACGGCAAATCCCCGGGCGCGCAGGCCGCGCCGGTCGTTGCGCAGCGAGGTCACCAGCCGGTCGCGGCTGCCGATGATATGGGTTGAAAGCAGGCGGGCAGCGCTATCGGCATCGCCGGCCCGTACCGCCGACAGAATGGCATGGTGTTCGGCCCAGGCACGGCCAAGTGCTGCCTCGTCGCGAACCTCGAGCCAGCGGGCGCGCGACAGGCGTGTCATCGCGTCGCGAACCGCTCTGAACAGAAACTCGTTGCCGGACAGACGCGCCAACTCGATATGAAAGTCCATGCCGACGCGATGCCATTCCTCGCGCGGCGTCTTGTCGTCGCAAGAATCGAGCATCCCCTCAATGATTTCGACGGCACTCCGGTCCTGCAAGGTGCAAGTTATTCTGAGCGCCGCGACCTCGACCGCCTCGCGATAGACGGCGATCTGCTCGAGTTCGGCGAGATTAATAGGCGAGACCGTCCAGCCGCGGCCGTCGCGGCAGATCAGGCCTTCGGTCTCGAGCCGCAGCAATGCCGCCCTGACCGGCGTGCGCGAGGCGCCGAAACGGCTTTCGACCCAGCGCTCCGTCAGCCGCTCGCCGGGACCGATCTCGAGCCCGAGGATCATCTCGCGAAGCTGCTTTTCGACGTTTTGCATCTGCGACATTGGCGTTCCTTTTGTTGGAGCCGGTTCATTGGCTCTCTGTTCACCGGCCATTTGTTGCCGATCCCTTTGCAGGGGCCGCATTGACAGCGACCAGCCTTGCGTCCATGATGGATACCAATCTGGTATACCAAAATGGGATCCACAACAAGTTTTCATCCAAGCCGGCGGGACAGGACAGGACATGCCGCAAGACGCCACCCTCGCCACGCAAGGCACGCACAACGTCCACTGGCGTCGCAATCTCGCCGTGTGTTTTGCCGGCTCGTTCAGCACGCTTGTAGCGATGACGCTGCTGTTGCCCTTCCTGCCGCTGTACGTCGAGCAGTTGGGCGCCGAGGGTCACGCGGCGATCGTCCAGTGGTCGGGCATTGCCTACGGCGCCACCTTCCTTGCTGCCGCGCTGGTTGCGCCCTTGTGGGGGCGGCTAGGCGACCGCTACGGCCGCAAACTGATGCTGGTGCGTGCCAGTTTCGGCATGGCGCTGTGCATGTCGCTGACCGGCATGGTGCAGACCGTCTGGCAATTGGTGCTCCTGCGCCTGCTGATCGGCTTTGCCGGCGGCTATTCTTCGGGCTCGACCATCCTGGTTGCCATGCAGACGCCGAAGGATCGCTCTGGCTGGGCGCTGGGCGTGCTGTCGGCCGGCATAACCGCCGGTGCTCTGGTCGGTCCGCTGCTCGGCGGCGCGCTGCCGCCGCTGATTGGAATCCGCGCCACCTTCCTGCTCGCCGGCGGCGTCATTTTCCTGGCGTTTCTGGCAACCACCTTGCTGATCAGGGAGGCCCCTCGCCCGGTTGCCGTCAAGGCGGCGTCACAAGAAAAAGCGAGAGGCGGCTGGTCGCAGATTCCCGACAAGCGCCCCGTCGTCGCCATGCTGGCGACCGGCATGCTGTTGAGTTTTGCCACCATGTCGATCGAGCCGATCATCACCGTCTATGTCCAACAGCTCATCGAAGATCAGAGCCAGGTCACGCTGATCTCCGGCATCGTCATGTCCGCGGCAGCGCTCGGCGCCATCCTGTCAGCGTCGCGGCTCGGCAAGCTCGCCGACCGTATGGGCCATTGGAACGTAATCGTTGCCGCACTCGCCGTCTCGGCGCTGCTCCTGATCCCGCAGGCCTTCGTTACGCAGGGCTGGCAACTCGTCGGCCTGCGTTTCTTGATGGGCCTGGCGCTTGGCGGTCTCGTGCCCTGCATCACCAGCGTCATCCGCCACAATGTGCCAGACGGCGTCGGCGGCAATGTGCTGGGCTTGTCGATCTCGGCGCAATATGTCGGGCAGGTCGCCGGACCGTTGCTCGGCGGCTTCGTCGGCGGCCATTTCGGTATGCGCTCGGTGTTTCTCGGCACATCGGTGCTGATGGCGGGCGGAGCGGCCTATAACTGGCTGGTCCAGTCGCGCCGCGAACGCGCCATGCTGGCGGAAGCCGGCAAATCCTGACACGGTTCGCCGCACTATCTCAGGCGGTCGCCAGGAATCGCGGAGGCGTGGAAATGAGCATGGCTGAACAGACGGCGGGCAGTCGCATTCTGATTTTTGCCGGCAGCCTATGCGGCGCAACCGGCGTGGCTCTTTCGGCGGCGGCGGCACATCTCGGCGGCGCTTTCGTCGGTACGGCCGCATCCTTCCTGCTCATGCATGCGCCGGTCTTCCTTACCGTCGGGCTGCTCGGTGGCAATAGAATCCTGCGAACCGGAAGCCTCATCCTTCTCGTCGGGCTTCTGCTTTTCTCGGGAGATCTTTTGGCCCGCGACTTCCTTGGCTCGCGGCTGTTCCCGATGTCGGCGCCGATCGGCGGCACGTTGCTCATCGGCGGCTGGCTCGTGATGGCCGCCTCGGCGCTGGTACACCCGCGCCGCCATTGATGCGGCAACCAATGGCGGCCGCTGCTCTTTTCGCCAGCCGCGCTCGATCCACGAGCTCTGTCTTGCCAGCTCAGTCTTGCGGACGTTCGGGCCGGACTTGGCCGTCGCGCTTGGGCGTCTTGACTATACGCCGTCGCTCCAGCCGTTCGGTGGCCGGCGAGATGCCCCAATAATTGCGATAGATGTCTTCGAACAGATGCTTGATCGGATGCATGGCTTAATGTCCTCTAGCTTTTTGAATCGATCCAATGCGCGGGCACAAATAATAGGCCGCCGATCAGCTCCGCTTGCGCCCTACGAGGAAACGCAGGTCGCGAATCCACGGACCGGTCCTGTCGCGCCCCTTACGGACATCCGCGCCCGAGCGGATGCTCCAGTCGTTCCGGTAAATGTCCTCGAACAGATAATTGACGGGGTGCATGGCGCTCTCCTCTTGTATCGATCCAATCTGCGGATAAAAACCGCTCTTGGATCGATTCAAGAATACGCGTCACATTATAAATGTCAAGCAGAAATTTGAATCGATCCAAGGAAGATGTTAGGTAATCGGCGATACTGTTGGACAGGAGTCCTGGAGACAAACAAATGGCATCACTCACCGAAGGCGGCAGGAGGCCCATCCGGCTGGCGGACATCGCCAAGGCCGCGGGCGTATCGCACGGCACTGCCTCCAATGTCTTCAGCCGTCCCGAAATCGTGCGCGAGGAGGTCCGCGAGCGGGTCAAGGCGGCGGCCGACGCGCTGGGCTACGCCGGCCCGGATCCCAAGGGCCGCCTGCTGCGCGCCGGCAAGGTCAATGCAATCGGCGTCGCCACAACCGAGCCGCTGTCTTATTTCTTCGACGACCCGTTTGCCCGCGTGATGATGGCCGGCATCTCGGAGGCCTGCGACGCCACCGGCGCGGGAATAGCCCTCGTGTCGGCTGGCAACGAGGAAAAACTTGCCTGGAATATCCAGAGCGCCCTCGTGGACGGCTTCATCCTGTTCTGCATCGAGGGCGGTCCGCGTCTCGTTGAGCTGACGCGCGAACGAAAGCTCCCCTTCGTCGCGCTCGAGCTCGGCTCGCAGGACGACACGGTCTCCGCGATCAGTATCGACAATGTTGCCGGCGGCCGGCTCGCGGCGCGCCATCTGGCGGAACTTGGACATCGCCGCTTCGCCGTGTTGTCGCTGGCCTTCGCCGACGACAGCACCGGTCTTGTCTCGCCCGAGCAGGTCCGGACGGCGTCCTATACCGGAACCCGTGATCGCCTCCTCGGCTATTTCGAAGAGCTTTCCCGGTTTGGTGTCGACACCACCAAAGTGCCGGTCTACGAGACCGAAAACGATAAGGCGAGCACAAGGGCTGGCCTTGAAACCATCTTCGCCTCGGCGGAACCGCCGACCGCCATCCTGGCGATGTCGGACCGGATCGCAATGGTGGCATTGGAATGGCTCAACGCACGGGGCATCGCGGTTCCCCGCGATGTTTCCGTCGTCGGCTTCGACGGCGTGCCTGAAGCCGCAACTTGCGAGCCTCCGCTCACCACCATCGCCCAGCCGATCGCCGAGATCGGCCGCCGGGCAGCGCGAAGAATCCTCGACTTCGACGGCACGGTGCGGCGAGAAACGCTCGACGTCGAACTTGTCGTCAGGGCATCGTCCGGACCACCGCCAAGTACAGGCTGACTGGGGCAGATCGGCTCCAAATCTTATCTATTGGCCGCCATGGGACCGATGCCAAAGGATGGACGAACAGGCAGCGCCTCGTTGCGGACCGGCTTGCCCTTGCCGGACCAGCCGATTGCGGACAGCCACTCCAGATAAAAGGCGAGCGCGAACTGCATGGCGATGCCGGCGGCGAGCAGCAGACTGTCATAGGCAATGCCGCCCGGGTTGATCAGCTTCATCACCTGCGCCGCCATGGCAATCACCGTGCCGGCAATGAAAACCGGCAGCGAGCGTTTGCCCAATATGGCGAGCGGATTGTCGCGGCCGGTGCGGAACAGGTTCGAGACGAAAGGCAAGGCGACGACCAGATAGCTCATCGCCAGGATGTGCAGCAGCCGCGGCAACGACAGGAACGTCTTGTCGAAACCGGTCAGCACCACCGGCAGGTCGAGCCATGACACATGCCCCCACAGCGGGCTATGCACCCAGACGAGCGCCGTCAGCACATAGGCGGCCGCCGCGCCGACCAGCCATCGATTGACCGGGATGGTGCCGCCGCGCCGCACATGCAACACGCTGGCCATGCCGATATTGAACAGCAATTGCCATGACAGCGGATTGAGGAACCAGAACCCGGGCTCCGGGTAGTTCGGCGGCGCGATCTGGTAGATTCCGGCAACCAGCCAAAGGGCTGCGGACACGGCAAGCGCGGCCATTGGCCTGTAGCTGATGAACAGCAGGAAGGCCGGCGCCATCAACAGCAGCACCGCATAGACCGGCAGTATGTTGTTGTAACCGAGCTGATGGCCGAGCGTGACGACACCGACCAGGACTTGCGGCGGATTCCTGACGAGCGGCTCGATGTTGATCAGCGTCAGAAGGTCCGGCCGTTTCGCAAACACCGCCGCTGCGCAGAAGATGGCCATGACCACCATCGTCGTGACGATGTGGGTGACATAGAGCACGCCGGCGCGGCGCCACATCTTCAGCGTTGCGACCAACCGGTTTCCCGGCTGGAATCTGGTGCCGTAGGCAAGAGCGACGGACATGCCGGAGATCAGCACGAAGGCCTCGGCCGCATCCGAAAACCCGAAATTCTTGTAGGTCAGGGTTTCGAAAACTGTGCCCGGCACGTGGTCGATGAATATGGTCAGGAGGGCGAGTGCCCGGAACACGTCAATACGCGTATCGCGTTCCGGCGAAACTGGCATGGTCATCGATAAAAGGCCTTAAAGCTGGTTGTTCATGCGCGGTATGCGACCACCCGGGCGACCACCCGGCGCACACTGCTTCGAATCCCTCCCGCGGGGATTATATCGGCAAAGAAACGGACTGAAATGCGCCCGGTTCAATCAACTTTCGCGGAGCTTGAAAATATTCCGTTTTGAAGCCGGCAAATGAATGAAACATCGTGAAAACAAAAGGATGCAACTATGTCCGAAAAACCTCCGGAAGATGACTTTTTGCGGCGCGACCTGCCATTTTTTTATCGCGTTTACAGGCCCGCAGCACCAACCGGAGAGTGCCTCTTTCTGCTGCATGGATCGGGTGTCGACGAGACGACTCTGGTGCCGCTGGGGCGCCAAGTCTCGCCGCACGCCACCTTGGTGGCGGTGCGTGGCCGCATCGCCCAGGAAGACGGTTTCCGCTGGTTCAGGCGGATTTCGCCGATACGATTCGAGCAGGACAGCATCCGCAAAGAGGCGGACGCTTTCGCTGACTTCATCCCCAAGGCCGCGAAACGCCACGACCTCGATCTCGCCCGAGCCTCCTTTATCGGCTACTCCAACGGCGCCAACCTGGTTTCAAGCGTGATGCTGCTTCATCCGCGGCTGATCGTCCAAGCGGCTTTGCTGCGCCCGATGCCGGTTCTGGACGAGGTGCCGCCGGCGGATCTCAGCAACGCACGGGTGGTAATCTTATCCGGCGCCGACGACCTGATTTACCGGCCCTTCGCACTCGCGCTGGTCGGACTGCTCAGCCGGCATGGCGCCAAAGTCGAGGCCCACACCGTCGCCTCCGGCCATGAAATCGGCAATCCGGACGCCGCGATCGTCAGGCGGTGGCTGGCAGATCCTGCAGCCGCCGTTGCAACGTCAGATCGATAAGCCTCGAAGCTAGCCTCGCCCCATGCGGTTCCAGGCGTCCAGCCCGGCGATCTTGTAGGCTTCGGCCAGCGTCGGATAGTTGAAGGTGTTGTTGACGAAGAAGTCGACAGTGCCACCGAGATTGATGACCGCCTGGCCAATGTGGATGAGTTCGGTCGCGCCCTCGCCGACAATATGGGCGCCGAGCAGACGGCGTGTTTCGATCGAAAACAGAAGCTTCAGAAAGCCGGTGTTGACGCCCATGATGTGGCCGCGCGAGGTCTCGCGAAACCGCGCCACGCCGACCTCATAGGCTGCACCACTCTCGCGCACCTGCTCCTCGGACTGGCCGACAGTGGAGATTTCCGGCACGGCATATATGCCATAGGGAAAGGTTTCGGGCGGCGGCGGCAACGGCACGCCGAACGCGTGGCAGGCGGCCACCCTGCCCTGCTCCATCGAAGTCGAGGCCAGGCTCGGAAAACCAATGACGTCGCCGGCGGCATAGATGTTGGGCGCGCTTGTCTGGAACGTCTGCGGATCGACCTTGATGCGGCCCCTGGGATCGGCCTCAATGCCGACCGCTTCCAAGCCCAGGCTGCCGACATTGCCGGTACGCCCTGCAGCATAAAGCACCATCTCGGAACGTATGGTGCGGCCGTCGGCCAGCATCACCTCGGCATGATCGGGTTTCGAGGCGATCTCCTTGACGGCGCTGCCCAAGCGGATGGTCATGCCGCGGTCGCGCATCTGATGGATGAAGTCGTCGACGATCTCGCGGTCGACGAAATCCAACATGGTATTGCGCGGCTCGACCAGCGTCACCGACACGTCGAGCGCCGAAAAGATCGTTGCATATTCGACGCCGATGACGCCGGCGCCGATCACCGTCAGAGTGCGCGGCAGGCGGTCGAGCTCCAGCATCTCGTCGCTGTCGAAGATCCGTGTCTTGTCGAACGGCACGTCGCGCGGCCGGTGCGGCCGGGTGCCGACCGCGATCAGCGCATGGGCGAAGCCAACCTCGCTGTAGTCGCCGGTGTCGGTGGTCAGGCTGACCTTGTTGGGGCCGAGGAATTTTGCCGCGGCACGTGCGCTCTTGACCGTGTTGCGCATGAACTGGTGCTGCAGCACCTCGACCTCATGGTCGAGCGTCTTATGCAGGCGCTCGACCAGATCGCCAACCGAAATGTCCTGCTTGACCCGGTAGCCGCGACCGTAAAAGCCGCGCTCGCGCCAGCCTGAGAGGTTGAGCACCGTCTCGCGCAACGTCTTCGACGGGATGGTGCCGGTATGCACCGACACGCCGCCGAGGCGCCGGCCTCTGTCGACCACCAGCACCGACTTGCCGAGCTTGGCCGACTGCACCGCGGCGCGGCGCCCGGATGGGCCGCTGCCGATGACCAGCATGTCGTAGTCCATGTCGCCCCGTCCCCTCGGCTTGGCGCTTTTGTTGCGCCGCAGCAAGCTAACGCTATCCGCGCCACAAATTCAACAAGTCACAGACGGCGCCAAGTGCTCCGTCACCATCTACATGGTGGACGGCTCGATCTTGATTCCGCCGCGAACCTTCACCATTTCATCCACAAGCGGCCCCGTGCATTAACCCGGGTTCGATTACGAGGAAATGACATGAACGCTCGCGTTCTCGACGGCGAAATCATCACCAGCAGGCTCGAAGATATCAGCGCCTATGAGGGCGTACGCACGCGGCGCATTCTCGCCTTCTTCATCGATTATTTCATCGTGGCGCTGCTCACCATTCCATTCGCGATCCTGGTGTTCTTGTTCGGGCTGTTGACGCTCGGCCTCGGCTGGATGCTGTTTTCCATTCTCGTGCCAGCCGTCGCCATCCTCTACATCTGGAACACGCTCGGCAGTAAAGACCAGGCCACCACCGGCATGAAGATAATGGGCATCCGGCTCGACCGACTCGACGGCAGCCCCATCGACGGGCTGACCGCCGTCGTGCATTCGGTGCTGTTTTGGGCCGGCAATGTCATCCTTTCGCCGCTGGTCCTGCTGGTGAGCCTGTTTTCCGATCGCAAGCGCACGCTGCACGACCTGCTGCTCGGCACTGTCGTCAGCCGCAGCGGCCGCTGAGCAGACTTTTGAAGCGCGGCCGCAGCCTTTGCGCACAAATGTGAAGACGTCCAATCAACCAGGCTTTCACAATCCTGTTGAATTTTTCGGCTTCCGCGCCAAAGGTAGAGCGATTCGCAGGAGTGTTTCCAAGGCTCGATGACGCAGCACCCGACCCAGTCGCCGCAGTTCTTTCTGACCGCGCCCTCGCCATGTCCCTATCTCGAGGGCCAGTTCGAGCGCAAGGTGTTCACACACCTGGTCGGCGACAAGGCCCCGGAAATGAACGATCTGTTGACGCAGGGTGGATTCAGGCGGTCGCAGAACATCGCCTACAGGCCGGCTTGCGAGACCTGCCGCGCCTGTGTGTCGGTGCGCATCCTGGCGCAGGAATTCACCGCCAGCCGCAACATGAAACGGGTCATACAGCATAATTCGGATCTGGTCGGCGCCATGCACGACGCCGAGCCCTCCACCGAGCAGTATTCGCTGTTCCGCAGCTATCTCGACGCCCGCCATCGCCGTGGCGGCATGTCCGATATGACCGTGCTCGACTACGCCATGATGGTAGAGGATACCCATGTCGACACCAAGGTCATCGAATACCGTCGCCGCGGACCCGACAGCTTCATCACCGGCAAGGGCCAGGGCGAGCTGATCGCCGTGGCGCTCACCGACAAGATGGCCGATGGCCTGTCGATGGTCTATTCCTACTTCAACCCGGACTTCGAGGACCGCTCGCTCGGCACCTTCATGATCCTCGACCACATCGCCCGCGCCAGGGCGATGGGCCTGCCCCATGTCTACCTGGGTTACTGGGTCAACGGCTCGCGCAAGATGAATTATAAGATGCGCTTCCAGCCGCAGGAGCATCTCGGCCCGAAAGGTTGGGAACGCTACAATCACGAAGCGGTTTCGCGCTGATCTTCGCTTTCGGTATTCAGTCTTAAATTGTTTCGAGGAAGATGCCCGCTGGGCTTCCGGCCGATCGGCTGGAAACCGGGCAGGTCAATTTTGCGCCTCCAAGCCTACGCGAGAATTGCCGCATGTCTTCCCACAACGAGCACCAGAGAGGCCTTCTGATCACCGCCATCGGCGGGCTGACGCTGACGGTCGACATTCCGCTGATCCGGCTCGCCGATGGCGAGGCATGGACGATCCTGCTGTTGCGCACCGGTACGACCTTCGTCGCCACGCTCATCATCTGGGCCGTCTGGCGCTCGCTGAGCGCAAAGGCGCCGCAGCTTATCCCGGGCTGGTCAGGGCTCATCGTTGCCGCCCTCTACGGGCTCGGCTCGATCGCCTTCATCACCGGCGTCTACAGCACCTCGACCGCCAACCTCGTTTTCATCCTGGCGTTCACAACCATGTTCGCGGCCCTTTTGTCATGGCTGTTCCTGAAGGAGAGGCCACGGCCCCTGACGCTTGCAGCGCTGGCACTGATGATCGTCGGCGTGACGATCATTGTCGGCGATTCCGTTGGAACCGGACATCTCTTCGGCGACCTGATGGCGCTATGCTCGGCTTTCATGATCGCAGCGGCCATCACTATCTCGCGCGCAAGCGGCAAGGATATGGGTTTCACGGCGCTGATCGGAGTGGTCCTGCCGCTGGCCGTCGCCGCCCTGATGGTTTCCAAGGTGGGTTTTCACGTCAACGCGCCATGGTGGATCGTCTTCAACGGTGCCGTCATCATGCCGATCTCTTTCTTCTGCCTCGCCAACGGCCCGAAATACATCTCCGGGCCGGAAGTGGCGATGTTCTACCTGTTAGAAACCGTGCTGGCGCCGGTCTGGGTGTGGATGATCTTCGCCGAAGCGCCGTCGCGCTACAGCCTGATCGGCGGCGCAATCCTCATCATGACCTTGATCGGCCATTCGCTCTGGCAGTTGCACGAGGGGCGCAAGCGCCGCGCCACGTTCGCCGTCAGTCACCCGGCCTGATTCTTTTTCGCGGCGGCACGTTCGGCGACAATTTCGATCTGCGGCGGCGCGTCATCGTGCTCCGCCGGTTCGGCGGCAGCGAGCTCATCGGTCAGTTCCACTTCGCGCAGCCATTCGCGCCAGATTGCGACCAGCAGGGCCATCAGCACCGGGCCTATGAACAGGCCGAGAAAACCCATCGTCTTGACGCCGCCGATCAGGCCGAAAAAGGTTGGCAGGAAGGGCAGCTTTATCGGCCCGCCGACCAGCTTTGGGCGCAATGTCTTGTCGACGACGAAGAGTTCGACCGCGCCCCAGACGAACAGTGCCAGCCCAGCCATCGGCGAGCCGCTGGCGGCGAGATAGATCGAGACCAGCGTGAAGGACAGGGGCGCGCCGCCGGGGATCAGCGCCATGATGCCGGTCAGCGCGCCGAGCGTCACCGGCGAAGGCACGCCGGCCAACCAGTAAGCGATGCCCAGCACCAGCCCTTCGCCGATGGCGATAACGGTCATGCCGGTCACCGTCGAGGAGATCGTCGCCGGCACCACGCGTGAGATCCGTTCCCATCTGGCCGGCAGGATGCGTTCGCCGAGGCGATCGACCTGTCCGGCGAAATGCTCGCCGTCACGATAGGCGAAGAACAGCGCGATCATCATGAACAGCAGCGTCAGCAAAAGGCCGAAGGCGCTGCCGCCCGCGGCAAGCACGCCGCGGTAGATGCTGCCGATATTGGCGCCGCTGATCAGCTGGATCAGTTCGCCGATACCGCCAGGGTGGCCAACGTTGACCGTCCATTGTTCATTGAGCCATTCGCCCACCACCGGCATGGTGGCAATCCAGTGCGGCGTCGGCGCACCGTAGCGGTTGGTCTCGATCGACCAGTTGACCCATTCGCGCACCTCATTGATGGCGTAGGTGCCGGCAAGCGCGATCGGCACCACCAGGAAGGTCAGGATGAACAAGATCGCAAGCGTCGCCGCGATGGTGCGGTTGCCGCCGACGCCGGCGAGCAGCCGTCGGTAGAGCGGCCAGCTGGCGAAGGCGATCACCAGGGCGGCAAGGACCGGAAACAGGAAGCCGTGGAAGAAGTAAACGCCAGCGGCAACGATCAGCACCAGGAGCCAGCGC
Organism: Mesorhizobium sp. M1142; assembly: GCF_040318565.1. Lineage (NCBI taxonomy): Bacteria > Pseudomonadati > Pseudomonadota > Alphaproteobacteria > Hyphomicrobiales > Phyllobacteriaceae > Mesorhizobium > Mesorhizobium sp. M1142. The sequence continues at coordinate 113,653 of NZ_JAMYMK010000007.1, read as the reverse complement.
GCCGCCGACAGCGGCGGAATGACAGCGGCCCTGAGCGGCGTCGACAGGCCAAACAGGCGCTGCTGCCGCTCCGGCTTCTGTATCCTGACTTCCTTCAAGCGCCCAATTCTCCCTGGCCCATAGCGTCGCTTATGCACTGATATAGTGCAGCAATCGTGACGACATTCCAAATGTTTGGGTAGAGCTGCTAATCTCCCCGCTTGAGGAGGAGATGGCCGGCAGGCCAGGGGGGTCGCCGAGCGTGAGACGCCAGCCTCCTCTGTCTGCGATACGTGAGGCGCCAGTCCCCTCCGTCTGCGATAAGGGTCGTGTCTGGACGTTCCGACCCCCTCTGTCGCCTTCGGCGACATCTCCCCCTCAAGGGGGGAGATACCGCTTCACCCGAACTTCCCCGTGCGCGGGAACCCCTTCGGCACCATGCGGCCGGCCGAGGCGCGGGCGCCAATCCATTCGGCAAGCTCGTCACGCGATTTGGTAAAGGTGCGGTCTGCCGAATCCTGCCAGGACAGGCCGCTTGCGAGCGTGAAGGTCTTGAGGTCGAGGACGCCGCCGTCCTTGTACTTCTGCAGGCGCACGCCCTTGCCGCGCCCCATCTCCGGGATCTCGGCCAGCGGGAACACCAGCATCTTGCGGTTCTCGCCGACAATGGCGAGATGGTCGCCGGCGACGCTCACGCAGCGCTGGGCCTCGTCGGGCGCCTTGACGTTCATCACCTGCTTGCCCTTGCGGGTGTTGGCGACGACCTCTTCTTCCGGCACGATGAAACCGTTGCCGTCATGCGACACCAGCAGCAGCTTGCGCTTGGGATCGTGGACGAAGGCGGTGACGATATCCTGGTCGTTGTCCATGTCGACGATGATGCGGATCGGCTCGCCATGCCCACGCCCGCCGGGCAGCCGGTCGGCGCCGATCGTGTAGAACTTGCCGCCGGTGGTGAAGACCAGCACCTTGTCGGTGGTCTGGGCGTGGAAGGCGAGCTTGAGGCTGTCGCCTTCCTTGAAGGTCAGGGCCGAATGGTCGGTCAGATGACCTTTCATGGCCCTCAGCCAGCCCTTTTCCGAAACGACCACTGTGACCGGCTCGCGCTCGATCATGGCGTGGGCGATATCGGTCAGGTCATGCTCGGGTGCATCGGCGAACTCGGTGCGGCGTTTGCCGATGTCGGTCTCGGGCCCGTATTTCTGGCGAACATTGGCGACTTCCCACTTGATCGTCGCCCACTGCTTGGCGTCGGACGCAAGCAGTGCCTCGATCTGCTTCTTCTCGCCGGTCAGGCCATTGAATTCCTCGCGGATTTCGAATTCCTCGAGCTTGCGCAGCGCCCTCAGCCGCATGTTGAGGATGGCTTCAGCCTGGGTGTCGGTGAGTGACCAGCGAGCCATCATCACTTGCTTGGGCTCGTCCTCCTCGCGGATGATCCTGATCACCTCGTCGATGTTGAGGTAGGCAATCAAATAGCCGGCGAGGATCTCCAGCCGCCGCTCGATCTCGCCGAGGCGGTGCTTGGAGCGGCGGATCAAGACGTCGCGGCGGTGCTCCAGCCATTCCTTGAGCACACCTTTCAGCGACAGCACGTTCGGCACCTTGCCGCGCGACAACACGTTCATGTTGAGCGGAAAGCGGCTTTCGAGCTCGGTCAGCTTGAACAGCGATTCCATCATGATGCCGGGATCGACCGAGCGGCTCTTCGGCACCAGCACGACGCGGATGTCCTCGGCGCTCTCGTCGCGGATATCCTCGAGCAGCGGCAGCTTGCGTGCCATCAAGAGCTCGGCGATCTTCTCGATCAGCCTGGCCTTCTGGACGCCATAGGGGATTTCGGTGACGACAATGTTCCAGGTGCCCCTGCCCTGATCCTCCTGGCTCCATTTCGCCCTGACGCGAAAGCCGCCGCGGCCCGTTTCGTAGGCTTCGAGGATCGACGCTCGGCTGTCGACGATGATGCCGCCGGTCGGGAAATCCGGCCCTTGGACGAAGTCCATCAGCTTGGTGACGGGCGCATCCGGATGATCGATCAGGTGAAGCGCGGCGTCGCAAAGCTCGGCCGCATTGTGCGGCGGGATCGAGGTCGCCATGCCGACGGCAATGCCGGACGAGCCGTTGGCGAGCAGGTTCGGGAAGGCGCCGGGCAGCACCGCCGGCTCCTCGTCTTCCTCATTGTAGGTCGGGCGGAAATCGACCGCGTCCTCGGTGATGCCTTCCAAAAGCAGCGTCGACACTTCGGTCATGCGCGCTTCGGTGTAGCGCATGGCGGCGGCGTTATCGCCGTCGATATTGCCAAAATTACCCTGCCCGTCGACCAGCGGGTAGCGCATCGAAAAATCCTGCGCCAACCGCACCAACGCGTCGTAGATCGACTGGTCGCCATGCGGATGGAATTTGCCCATCACCTCGCCGACGATGCGGGCGCATTTGGCAAAACCCTGGTCGGGGTTGAGCCGCAACAAGCGCATGGCATGCATGATGCGACGATGCACTGGCTTCAATCCGTCGCGCACGTCCGGCAGCGCCCGATGCATGATGGTCGACAGCGCGTAGGCGAGATAGCGCTCTTCCAGCGCCTTCTTCAGATCGACCGGCTCGATATTGTCGCCGCCGCCACTCTCGGGCGGCAAAAGCCTTTTTCCCATGGGCTGGCACTAGCCGAGCGGGTGATTCGCGGCAAGAGGCACCAGTATGCCTCCTCCTAAAGCGCGTCGCGTTCGACCGGCCTCATGCGACGCTTTAGGTCCTTGTTTTGATGCATGTCGTCATCGCAAAACCGCTGCACACTTTGCGCGACATCCATTATGCAACGGGAATTGGGAGCGTCGCGACGCCGGCCAACATCAACCCGTTACATCCTGCTTCTATCGCAAGCCTGATGGATCGGGTTTGCCTTTAGCCGCGATTTTCGATCATTGTGCCGAGGCCCGCCTTTTTCCGGTCCAGTTCGTCGCCGAATGGTGACGACGCGACGATTTGAAAAGAATTTCAGGACACTCTCAGGGGAGCTCTCGATGACGATCAGGCACTCGACACTTATTAAAAGACTGGCTTTTTCGACCTTTTTGCTGACGCTGCCGCTGAATGCGGCATTCGCGCAGGATACCGCGGTCGCCGACCGGCTGAAGGCTGCCCTCGCCGCCCAGGGTGTCGACCTCTCCTGGACCGGAGTAACCGGCGACACCTCCAGCATGGTTCTGCAAGGCGTGGCGGTCAAACCGGCGGCCGAAAAGGAGGCGCTCAAGATCGGCGACGTCAAGCTCGAAGGGGTGACCGAAGCCAATGGTGGCTATCAAATCGCGACCGTGTCGACGTCGCCGTTCGAACATAGCGAGGATGGCGTCACGCTCAATCTCAGCCCCTTCGTCATCCACGACATGACGGTTCCGGCCGAAGGCGCAAGCGGCCCGCTGGGCTCGCTGATGATTTACAAATCGGCCGAGCTCGACAACATGACCGTCAAGGTGGCCGACAAGACCGCTTTCTCGATGGACGGGCTTGCCATCGCAATCACGCCGCCGGCCGACGGCAAGGCCTTGGCGTTTTCCGGCACCACGGAAAAATTCACTGCCGACCTGACACTGGTCGAAGATGCGAAGTCCAAGGAAGTCATCAACGCGCTCGGCTACCAGAACATATCGGGCAATCTTGAGATGGAAGGCACCTGGCAGCCTACCGACGGCAGGATGGACTTGTCGAAATACGAAATATCGGTCGACAATGCCGGCACGCTCGGCATGACCTTCGATCTCGGCGGCTACACGCTGGACGTCATCAAATCACTGCAGGAGATGCAGAAGAAGATGGCGGCGCAGCCCGAAGGCGCCGACAATTCGGCGCAAGGCATGGCCATGCTCGGGCTGCTGCAGCAGCTTTCGTTCAACAGCGCCTCGATCCGCTTCGATGATGATTCGCTGACTAAAAAGGTGCTCGATTATGCCGGCAAGCAGCAAGGCATGTCCGGCAAGGACATTGCCAACCAGGCCAAGGCGATCGTGCCCTTCGGCATGGCGCAGCTCAACAATCCGGAACTGACGGCGCAGGTTTCGGCCGCGGTCAACAAATTCCTCGACGATCCGCAAAGCATCGAGGTCTCGGCCGAGCCGCCGGCGGCGGTGCCGTTCGCGCTGATCATGGCGGGCGCCATGTCCAACCCGCTCGACCTGCCGAAAACGCTTGGCGTGACGGTTACGGCAAACGAAGACTGACCGAGATCCCAAAGCAAAAGCCCGGCAGCGATGCCGGGCTTTTTTATGAATCAACAGCATCGGTTCGGAGCGTTTCCTAAACCTCTTTCTTCGTCGCCACGACGCGCAGCGACAATTCGCGAAGCTGCTGCGGGCTGGCCTCCGACGGCGCGTTCATCAACAGGTCATAGGCCTGCTGGTTCATCGGGAACATCGTCACTTCGCGCAGGTTCCTCGCGCCGACCAGAAGCATGACGACGCGGTCGATGCCTGCCGCCATGCCGCCATGCGGCGGCGCGCCATACTGGAAGGCGCGGTAGAGGCCACCGAAGCGCTCCTCGACCGTCTCGCGGTCCAGCCCGACGGTCTCGAACGCCTTGACCATGGTTTCGGGCAGATGGTTGCGGATGCCGCCTGAGGCGATCTCGAAACCATTGCAGACCATGTCGTACTGGAACGCCTTGATTCCGAGCAGATCCTCGCCGTTAAGCGCATCGATGCCACCTTGCGGCATCGAGAACGGATTGTGCGCGAAGTCGATCTTCTTCTCCTCCTCGTTCCATTCGAAGAACGGGAAGTCGACGATCCAGCACAGTTCGAAGCGATCACGGTCGACAAGATTGAGCTCCTCGCCGGCGCGGCTGCGCGCCGCACCCGCGAAGGAGACGAACTTCTTCGGATCGCCGGCGACGAAGAAGGCGGCATCGCCATCGGCAAGGCCGAGTTGCAGGCGGATCGCCTCGGTGCGCTCCTCGCCGATGTTCTTGGCCAGCGGCCCGGCCCCTTCGAGCTTCTCGCCCTCCTTGCGCCAGAAGATGTAGCCGAGGCCGGGCTGGCCCTCGCCCTGCGCCCATGAGTTCATGCGGTCGCAAAAGGCGCGAGACCCGCCGGTCTTGGCCGGAATGGCCCAGACCTCGGCCTTCGGATCGTTGGCAAGGATGTTGGCGAATACCTTGAAGCCGGATTCGCGAAAATGATCCGAGACGGCCTGCATCTCGATCGGGTTGCGCAGGTCCGGCTTGTCGGTGCCGTATTTGCGCATGGCGACATCATAGGCGATGCGCGGAAACTTCTCCGTCACCGGCTTGCCGGCGGCAAAGGTCTCGAACACCCCCCGCATCACCGGCTCCATGGTGGTAAACACATCCTCCTGCTCGACGAAGCTCATCTCCACGTCGAGCTGGTAGAATTCACCCGGCAGACGGTCGGCGCGCGGGTCCTCGTCACGGAAGCACGGCGCAATCTGGAAGTAGCGGTCGAAGCCGGACACCATGATCAGCTGCTTGTACTGCTGCGGTGCCTGCGGCAGCGCATAGAAAGTGCCGGGGTGGATACGCGACGGCACCAGGAAGTCGCGCGCGCCTTCCGGCGATGAGGCGGTCAGGATTGGCGTCGAGAATTCGGTGAAGCCGACCTCGCCCATCAGCTTGCGCATCTCGGCGATGATTTTCGTCCGCGCCACGATGTTCTTGTGCAGCGTGTCGCGGCGCAGGTCGAGGAAGCGGTATTTGAGGCGGATGTCCTCCGGATAGTCCGGCTCGCCGAAGACCGGCAGCGGCAATTCCCTGGCCGCCGACAGCACTTCGATCTCGCGCGCGAAAATCTCGATCTCGCCGGTCGGCAAATTGGGGTTCACGGTGTCGGCGAGGCGCGCCTTGACCTCGCCGTCGACGCGGACGACCCATTCGCCACGCAAGGTCTCCGCGATCTTGAAGGCAGGCGAATCCGGATCGGCGACGATCTGGGTCAGACCGTAATGGTCGCGCAAATCGATGAACAGCAGGCCGCCATGGTCGCGCACGCGATGCACCCAACCCGACAGGCGAACGGTCGAGCCGACGTCGGCCTTCCTCAATTGGGCACAGGTATGGCTGCGGTAACGATGCATTGTCATTCTTAAGGTCCGGATGTTGGGTTGCGGCCAAGGCATGATGGCCCAGCCTGAAAATTTGCGCGAAAAGCACATGAGAGGGTGCATTTGTCAAGGCAAGCGGCGGCTGGGTCGAGTTCGCGTTCTTCCCGCCCCTATCCCACCGGCATCAATTTATGCCAGAGGCGTCAATCTGAGTTCGCTGCTCTGTGCCGGCAGTTCAACTATGCACTCATCCCTTCACCCCGCCCGCCGTGAGGCCGGAGACGATCTTGCGCTGGAAGATGAGAACGAGGACGACAAGCGGCACGGTGACGATCACCGATGCGGCCATGATGTTGCCCCACGGGATCTCGAACTGCGAGCTGCCGGAGAGCAGCGCTATCGCGACCGGCACGGTTCGCTGCTCGTTGCTGGAGGTAAACGTCAGGGCGAACAGGAACTCGTTCCAAGCACCGATGAAGGCGAGAAGCCCGGTGGTCGCCAGCGCCGGCCACATCAGCGGCAGGAAGACGCGGCCGATGATGATCCAGGGCGTGGCGCCATCGAGGATCGCCGCTTCCTCCAGTTCGGTCGGCAGGTCGCGAACGAAGGCGGTGAGCACCCAGACGGTGAACGGCAAGGTGAAGATCATGTAGGACAAGATCAGCGCGAACGGCGAATTGTAGAGGCCGAAGATGCGGATTAGCTCGAAAAGCCCGGCAAGCACCGCCAATTGCGGGAACATCGAGACGGACAGGATGATGAGGAGCAGTGCCGAACGGCCTCTGAAGCGGATGCGCGCCAGCGCATAGGCAGCGGTGATGCCGAGGAACAGCGAAATGAAGGCGACGGCGCTCGAGATGAACAGCGAGTTCACGAGATTGCGCAAAAAGGTCCCCTCGGTGAACACGGTCCTATAGTTGCTAAAGGTAATCGCCGTCGGCCAATAGTCGATCTGGAAGAGCGCCGTCCCCGATTTCAGGCTGGTGATGATGGCGTAGTAGAACGGGAACACCGCGACAACAACGATAACGGCGACGAGGAGGTAGAAAGCCGTGCGCTTGACGATCCACATGGTCAGTGCTCCCACATGATCAATAGTCCTTGTCCAGTCTTATCCGGCCGAGCCAAAGAACGAGCATGGTCAGTAGGGCGAGGATAAGGAAGAGCAACGTCGAGGCGGCGGAACCGGAAGCGAATTTGTCGAACTCAAACAGGCTCTCGCGGGCAAACACCGACATCGACTTGGTGTGTATGTTGTTTGGCGTAAGCACGTAGATCAGATCGAAGATGCGCAGGGCATCGAGACCGCGAAAGATCATGGCCACCATCAACGCCGGTCGGATGAGCGGCAAGGTGATCTTCCAGAAAACTCTCCACGCGCCGACGCCGTCGAGCTTGGCGACCTCGTAGATTTCTTGTGGAAGCATCTGCAGGCCGGCGAGAATGAGAAGCGCCATGAACGGGGTCGCTTTCCAGATATCGACAACGAGGACGGCGACCATCGCCGTGTCGGCGCTGGCGGTCCAGGCGATTTTTGTACTGATCAGGCCGAGCTTGAGCAGGACGTCGTTGATGATGCCGAACTGGTCGTTGAGCATCCACTGCCACATTTTCGCCGAGACGATCGTCGGGATGGCCCAAGGGATTAGAATCGCGGCGCGCACGATGCCGCGGCCGCGAAACCTCGTGTTGAGCACCAGCGCGACGATCATGCCGAGCACCGTCTCGCAGGTCACCGAAATCACCGCGAAGCGCACGGTGTTCCAGACGGCGCGCCACCAGACCGGATCGGCGAGCAGCCCGTCGTAGATGACGCGGCCGCTCGGCATTTGCACGATGGAGAAATAGTTGGCGAAACCAACCCAGCGGCGGGCTTCGAGGTCGGCGAGCGAGGCATCGGTGAAGCCGAAATAGATCGTGCGCATCAACGGCCAGCCGGCAACGGCGGCGAGCACGATGAGCGTCGGGGCAAGCAGCAGCCATGCCGAGCGCGCACGCTGACGCGCCAGCATCGAGCCTGAGCGCGGCGAGGTCACCAGGCGGTGCCTTTGAGCCTGGTCAAGGAGAACTCCACATCGGCAAGGTTGTCGGCGGCCGTGCCCTCGCCGGAAATGGTGTTGTGGACGGCGGTCCAGAACTCGCTCGATGCCTCATTGTACCTGCTCTTGGCTTGGGCCGAGGGACGCGGCACCGCGTTGAGGACGACTTCCTTCCAGCGCGGAATCACCGGCTGGGCGCTGGCGATGTCGGCATCGTCATAGAGTGCCTGGATGGTCGGCAGATATGCCCCCTTCAAGGCGCGGTACTTCTGCATCTGCGGCGAGGCGATCCATCTGACCAGATCGATCGCTGCATCCGGGTTCTTCGAATATCTGGAAACCGCGAGATTCCAGCCGCCAAGCGTTGCTGCCGGGCGGGCGCCCTCGCCCGACCCCGGCGGCAGCGTGGTCACCTCGAACTTGCCTTTGATGGGGGAGCTTTCGCTGTTGCCAAGCGCGTAGGCATAGGGCCAGTTGCGCATGAAGACGGCGTTGCCGGTCTGCCAGACTCCGCGCGACTCTTCTTCCTGATAGGCCAGAACGCCGGGCGGCGAGATGGTTCCCACCCAGCTCCTCGCCATTTCCAGCGCCGCAACTGCTTGCGGATTGTTGATGGAGATCGTGCCGTCCGGCTCGATAATCTGGCCGCCGCCGTTCGACTTCACCCATTCGAGTGCATCGCAGGTCAGCCCCTCATAGGCGTTGCCCTGGAAAACGAAACCCCACATGTCCTTGTTGCCGGCCGCGCGCTCCTTGTCCATGACAAGCTTGGCGGTATCGGCAAGTTCAGCCCAGTTGGCCGGGACCCTGGCGCCGTATTTGTCGAGGAGATCCTTGCGGTAGTAGAGCGCCGGAGCGTCGGTGAATATCGGCAAGGCGACCAGCTTGCCGTCCACGGTCTGCGATTTGATGATCGATGGGAAATGCGTGCCAACGACATCCTTGGTCGCTTCGGTCAGGTCGATGAACTGCCTTGCAAGCTGGGGGGCCCAGATGATGTCCGTTTGATAGACGTCGACGTCGCTGCTTCCGGCGGCGAGCCAGAGCCGGTATTGGCCAAACTGGTCCGTCGCCGAGGGAGGCAGCGGAACGACGCTAACCTTATTGCCGGTCTTCTTCTCGTATTGATCGAGGATCTCGCGAAGGATTCTCTGGCCGTTGCCGGTATCGCCGGACACCATGGCGAGGTCGACAGCCCGCGCCGGCCCTGCCGCCAGAACTGCGGCCATGGCAAATGCCGCAAATGCGGGATGAAATTTCATGACGGCGGACCTCCCTTTGGAGCTTCAGGCCGGGCAGCAGAAACCACATCGATGCCCAACACCGTCTCCGCACACCGCCAGCTCACAAGACGCGTATTCGCCCCACCAGCACTGAACTACAAAGATACGCCTTGGTTCCAACACGGAGGGTCCGGCGCCACGCGGCAGCCCCCGGCTGGCCCCAACGCCGCCGGGAATTGCCGCTGGTATTGGCGAAGGCGATGGTTCAAGAAGGGATCAACGACAGGCTTTCCTTCATGTCTTCCATCCGCCCGCTGATCCCCCTCCTGATCGCCGCCGGCATCCTGCTCGGCGGCAACGGCCTGCAGAGCACGTTGATTGCGCTGCGTGGTGCGCAGGAGGGTTTTCCCGCTTCGTCGATCGGCTTGATGGGCACGTTCTATTTCGCCGGCTTTTTGCTCGGCTGCCTTGCCGTGACGCGCATCATGAAGTCCGTCGGCCATGTGCGCGCCTTTTCGGCACTGGCAGCGATCGCCTCGGCGGGGACGCTGCTTCTGGTGCTGGTCATCGATCCGGTGATGTGGTGCGCCGTGCGCTTTGCCGGCGGGTTCTGCTTCGCCGGCTTGTTCACAATCATGGAAGCCTGGCTGAATTCCGGCGTCACCAACACCGACCGGGCGCGGGTGCTTGCCATCTACCGGATGGTCGACATCGGCTCGGTGACGGGCGCCCAGTTCCTGATCCCGATCTTCGGCGCCGGCGGCTTTGCCATCTTCGCCATCATGTCGATGATGATCACCGTTTCGCTGGTGCCGGTGTCGCTCGGCGACCGCTCCAATCCGACGCCGCCGGACGACGTCAAGCTCGATTTGGCCCGCGTCTGGCGGATCTCGCCGCTCGGCTGCTTCGGCTGTATCGCCGTCGGCGTCACAAACAGCGCCTTCCGCACCCTGTCGCCGGTCTATGCCGAGCAGATCGGCATGTCGGTCGCCGACGTCGTCACCTTCGTCAGCGTCGGCATTTTCGGCGGCGCTATCATCCAATACCCGCTCGGCTATCTCTCCGACCGCTGGGACCGGCGCTCGGTGCTGCTGATGACGACGTGCTGTGCGATGGTGGCGGCACTGGCCCTGGCATTCGTGGCAGGCGGCAGTCCGTTCCTCAACTTCCTGCTCGTCTTCATCTTCGGCTGCTTCGCCATGCCGCTCTATTCGCTGTCGGCGGCGCATTCCAACGACCGCGCCGACAAGGGCGAGTTCGTGCTGATCAACGCAGCCTTGATGCTGTTTTATTCCTTCGGCGCCATCGGCGGGCCGTTCGCAGCCTCGACGGTGATGCAATTTTTCGGGCCGAGCGCGCTGTTCGTGTTCAGCGCCACCGTCTATGCGATCTTCGTGGCCGTCATCCTTTACCGGATGCAGGCGCGCTCCGCCGTGCCGGCCACCCATCGCAGCCGTTTTACGGCGCTGTTGCGCACGTCTACGGTTTTTGCCCGGTTGGCGAAGCGGAATGCCGATCCCGATGAACCCGCAAAGCCTGGATAGAGGTGCTTACGCTTGACGAAAGCGCGCGCGGCTGAAATTGAAAGAGACCCTATTCCCTTGCCAAAAGCGATTTGATGCACGTCATCACCACTCAGAAAGAACTCGAGACCGTTATTGCCGCTTTCGAAAAGGCGGAATTCGTCACCGTCGATACCGAATTCATTCGCGAAACGACCTTCTGGCCGATCCTGTGCCTGATCCAGATGGCAGCGCCCGGGGTGACGGCGCTGATTGATCCGCTGTCGCCCGACATCGACCTGAAACCGTTCTTCAGGCTGATGGCCAACGAGGCGATCGTCAAAGTCTTCCATGCGGCGCGGCAGGACATCGAAATCATTGTGCATCTCGGCGATCTTGTGCCGCATCCGGTGTTCGACACCCAGGTCGCGGCAATGGTCTGCGGCTTCGGCGACAGCGTTTCCTACGACCAGCTGGTGCAGCGCATCACCGGCGCGCGGCTCGACAAGTCCTCGCGCTTCACCGACTGGCGCCACCGTCCGCTGTCCGAAAAGCAGCTCGACTACGCGCTCGCCGACGTCACCCACCTGATCGAGGTCTACAAGCATCTCAGCGCCGAGCTGGTGCGGGAAAACCGCGCCCACTGGCTGAACGAGGAGATGGACGTGCTGACCTCGCGCGAGACCTACGATCCGCATCCCGAGGATGCCTGGAAGCGGCTCAAAATGCGGCTGCGCAAACCGCAGGAACTGGCGATCGTGCAGGGGGTGGCCGCCTGGCGCGAACGCGAAGCGCGCGAGCGCGACGTGCCACGCGGCCGGGTGCTCAAGGACGATGCGATCTACGAAGTGGCGCAACAGGCGCCGCGCGACGCTGCGGCGCTGAGCAAGCTGCGTACCACGCCGAAGGGCTGGGAACGCTCGTCGACGGCGACGGCACTGCTTGGCGCGGTAAACGCTGCCCTTGCCCTGCCCAGGGAAGAGATGCCGAAGCTGCCGAAGAGCTTCCAGCCGCCGGAGGGGTCGAGCGCCGCGGCGGAGTTGCTGAAGGTGCTGCTGCGGATCGTTGCCGAAAAGGAGGGCGTCGCATCCAAGGTACTCGCCTCCAGTGACGACATCGACCGCATCGCTGCCGAGGGCGAGGAAGCCGACGTGCCTGCATTGCAGGGCTGGCGGCGTGCCGTTTTCGGCGAGGCCGCGCTCAAGCTGGTGCGCGGCGAACTCGCCATCAGGTTCGACAAGCGCAAGATCGCGGTGTTCGATTTGTAGCCTTGAGCTTGCTCAGACTAAGCCGAGCAGATGCAGCGCCAGCCATATCCAGCCAAGTGCGAGAACGACCGCGCCCAGGTAGAATGCCCTGCTGCGCAGGATTAGCCGATTGCTGGTCAAGTGGACCGATGCGTGAAGATAGCGGGAGACGACAAAGATCCACATCAGTGCCAAAGTCAGATAATTGACGCCATTGGTCACGTGCAGCGTCAAGCATAAGACGTAGAAAAGCACCGGCAGTTCGAACTGGTTGCTCAGATTGTTGGCGACGGTGATACTGGACCCAGACTCCGTCGAGCGCGTCTTGAACTGGCCGGTCTTGGCTTCGCCCGATCTGACCGCGCCATGGCGGCGCCGGCCCATTACGACATAGACGATATAGACCAGCAGCACCTGCGCCAGCATCGGCCAGAAGATCGCGGTCTGGTTCAAGACGCCCCCTGTCGTTGTCACCCAGCCTTCAAGGCCGTTTCTGAGCCATCAGAATGAAAGCCGCAATGACGGTCACTGGTATCGCCAGCAGGGCGAATTTGGTGACGATCAGCGCCGAGGCGAAGGATAGCGAATCCGGATTGGCCGACAGAAAATCGGACAAAAGACGAGCCACGGCGATGTTCTGGGCATAGTCGGCAAGCGTGTATGGCAGCACCAGCACAGCTGCGAATGTCGCCTGTGTTTGCGTAGGCAGTGCATGGAAATTCTTCAGCCGCCGGCCCGTGGCCAGGATCAGGCTGACCATCGTCAGCGACAGCAGCGCCGGAAACAGCAGGTCGAAGGTCAGGTAATGCCAGACGAGAATAATCTCGCTGCTGCGCCGGCCGAGAGCCGTTAGCCAGGCCATGCCCTCATCCGGGGTGAAACCGGCATAGCGCATGTCGAGCGACGGCAGACCGCCGCTCAATCGGCGAAAATAGAGGAACTCCATCGCCGTCATGATGATGAAAACCGCCACTGTGGCGACACTGAGTGCGGCCGCGTGGCGCGACAGCCGCAGGATCATTGCCAGATTGCGCCAAGACGCATGGCGATCAGGCTCCGCCAGGATAATTCGGGCTTTCGCGGGTAATCGTGACGTCATGGGCGTGGCTTTCACGAAGTCCGGCATTGGATATCCGCACAAAAGTGGCGCGCTCGCGGAAATCGGCAAGGTCGCGGCCACCGACATAACCCATAGCGGCTTTCAGGCCGCCTGCAAGCTGGTGCAGCACGCCAGACACAGGTCCTTTGTACGGCACCTGCCCTTCGATGCCTTCGGGGACCAGTTTCAGCGTGTCGCGCACCTCGGCCTGGAAATACCGATCGGCGGAGCCGCGCGCCATCGCGCCGACCGAACCCATGCCGCGATAGGCTTTGAAGGAGCGGCCCTGATGCAGATAGACCTCGCCGGGGCTCTCGTCGGTGCCGGCCAGCAGCGAGCCAATCATCGCCGCGCTGGCCCCGGCGGCCAGCGCCTTGGCGAGATCGCCCGAATATTTGATGCCGCCATCGGCAATAACCGAAACGCCCGATTTCTGTGCCGTCTCGACTGCCGACATGATTGCCGAGAGCTGCGGCACGCCGACGCCGGCGACGATGCGGGTGGTGCAGATGGAGCCTGGTCCGATGCCGACCTTTACGGCGTCGGCGCCGGCATCGATCAGCGCCAAGGTGCCTTCCGCGGTGGCGACGTTGCCGGCCAGGATGCGAACCGAGTTGGACAGCTTCTTGGCCCGCGTCACGGCATCCAGAACGCGCTGCGAATGACCGTGCGCGGTGTCGATCACCAGAAGGTCGACACCGGCGTCGATGAGGCGCTCGGCCCGCTCGAAACCGTCATCGCCGACACTGGTGGCGGCGGCGGCGCGCAAGCGTCCCTGCGCATCCTTGGTGGCGTGCGGGTTGAGCTGCGACTTCTCGATGTCCTTGACCGTGATCAGCCCGACGCAATTGCCGTCCCGATCGACCACAACCAGCTTCTCGATGCGGTGCTGATGGAGCAGCCGCTTGGCCTCGTCCTGATCGACGTTCTCCTTGACCGTGATCAGGTTCTCGCGGGTCATCAGCTCATAGACCTTTTGCGCCGGATCGGACGCGAAGCGGACGTCGCGGTTGGTCAGGATGCCGACGAGCCGGCCGACCGTGTGGCCGCCGGTGCCGCCGTTCTCGACCACCGGAATGCCCGAGATGCTGTAGGTGCGCATCAGGCCCAGCGCATCGGCTAGCGTCGCCTCCGGACCGATGGTGACCGGGTTGACCACCATGCCGGACTCGAACTTCTTCACCTGCCGTACCTGCTCGGCCTGTTCGGCCGGCGAGAAATTGCGGTGGATGACACCGATGCCGCCGGCCTGGGCCATGGCGATGGCGAGCCGCGCCTCGGTAACCGTGTCCATGGCGGCCGACAGGATCGGCACGTTGAGGTCGATGTCGCCGGCGATGCGGGTGCGGATGTCGGTCTCTCCGGGCATGACCTCGGAATGACCCGGCTGCAGCAGCACGTCGTCAAAGGTCAGCGCCAATGCGCCGGTGGACGTCTCGATGATTTTTGCCATGGCCAGCCCTCGGAATGCAGGAAAGGCGCTCGCCCTGATGGACAGCGCCGACTCGTCTTCTTCCCTTTCAGGATTGGCGCTGGCTCGTAACACGTCCCGTCGCCGTTGAAAAGTCGATGATTGTGTAGTGGCAAAGCTGCATTTGCCGCAGGTGCCGCACGACTTGCGGTCGCACAAACGTGACAGCAAATTAATGCGACATCCGGGCCAAGCCATGATAACCGCCCTACCTGTCGGTTTGGCCCCCAAGGCCGGCAAGCAATCGCGACGCACATTTCAAGGCCGGATCCATCGTGAACCGCACCATTCCGCTTATCCTGGCGGTCGCTCTCTTCATGGAAAACATGGATTCGACCGTCATTGCGACATCGTTGCCGGCGATCGCCATCGACATCCACAGCAGCCCGATCGCGCTCAAGCTGGCGCTGACCGCCTATCTGGTATCGCTGGCGATCTTCATTCCGATCAGCGGCTGGATGGCCGACCGCTTCGGCGCCAAGAATGTCTTCCGTGCCGCGATCGCCGTGTTCATCGTCGGTTCGGTCGCGTGCGCCATTTCCAATTCGCTGCCGGCTTTCGTGGTCTCACGCTTCCTGCAAGGCATTGGCGGCGCCATGATGACGCCGGTCGGACGCCTGGTGCTGGTACGCGCGACGCCGAAAAGCGAACTCGTTGCCGCCATGTCGTGGCTGACCGTCCCGGCTCTGGTCGGCCCGCTGGTCGGCCCGCCGGTAGGCGGCTTCATCACGACCTATTTTTCCTGGCACTGGATTTTTCTGATCAACGTGCCGATCGGGCTGATCGGGATCTGGCTGGCCACGCGTTTCCTGCCAAAGACCGACGCCGCGCAGACGCCGCCGCTCGATTTCACCGGTTTCGTGCTGAGCGGACTGGCGGCATCGGGCATCGTGTTCGGCCTGTCGGTGGTCAGCCTGCCGGCTCTGCCGCCCGTTGCCGGCTTTGTCACCGTAGCCGTCGGTCTGGCGTCGGCGGTACTCTATCTGCTGCACGCGCGGCGCGCCAAGAATCCGCTGCTGGCGCTCGAGCTGTTTCGCAATCGGGTGTTCCGCTCGTCGGTGCTCGGCGGCGCACTGTTCCGCATCGGCATTGGTGCCGTACCTTTTCTTTTGCCGCTGATGTTCCAGATCGGTTTCGGGTTGACGCCGTTCCAGTCCGGCATGATCACCTTCGTCTCGGCAATCGGCGCCATAGGCATGAAATTCGTCACTGCCCTGATCTTCAGGGTCGCCGGCTTCCGCCGGGTGCTGATTTCAGGCTCGCTCATCGCAGCCGCGTCCATCGCCATCAACGGCCTGTTCACACCCGACACGCCCTATGGGCTGATCCTCGCCATGCTGCTCGCCGGGGGCTTCATCCGGTCGATGTTCTTCACCGGCATCAATGCGCTTGCCTACGCCGAGATTTCGGCCGCCGACACCAGCAAGGCCACGCCGATCACGGCGGTGTTCCAGCAGTTGGCGATCGCACTCGGCGTGGCGCTGGCCGGCGGCATCCTGGAAGTGTCGACCAATATCCATGGCGGCCCGCTGACGCTGAGCGACTTCCACACCGCCTTCTTCATCGTAGCGGCGGTGTCGGCGGCAGCCTCGCTGTCGTTCATGCGGCTGGCGCCGGACGCCGGCAATGCCGTGTCTGGACATGGCCGGTTGACGCCGCCGAAGACGCTGGAGCCGGTGAGCCCGCCGGGGAGTTGAGGAGTGGCGCCCTCCACCGCCGGCGGGACGGCACCCCCCTCTGGCCTGCCGGCCATCTCCCCCTCAAGGAGGGAGATTGGCAGCTTCGGCACTGCACTCACTCTTCACGGTCGAAGGTTTGCGAAGGCCGCGATGACATCCGATCTCCCCCCTTGAGGGGGAGATGTCCGGCAGGACAGAGGGGGGTGCGAAGGATCGCTACAGAGCGACTTTTACGCTGTGCCGTTTCCGCCCTTAAAATCCTTCGCCAGCAAATACAGCTCCACCGATTCGTCGCGTGAGGCCGGCGGCTTGACGTGATGGACCGAGCGGAAATTCCGCTTGAGTCTCGCCAGCAATTCGTTCTCGGCGCCGCCCTGAAACGTCTTGGCGAGGAAATGTCCGCCAGGCTTCAATACCGACAGCGCGAAATCGGCCGCCACCTCGCAAAGATGCATGGTGCGGATGTGGTCGGTCCGTTTGTGGCCGGTGGTCGGTGCGGCCATGTCGGAGAGCACGATGTCGGGCTGGCCGCCCAACGTCTGGGCCAGCTTCTCCGGCGCCTGCGGATCGAGGAAATCCATCAGCAGCACCGGCGCGCCCGGCACCGCGTCCATCTCCAGGTAATCGATGCCGACGACGTTCGGGTGTTCCGCGGTAGATTTGGTACGTGCGGCGGCGACCTGGCACCAGCCGCCGGGTGCCGCACCAAGGTCGATCACCTTCATGCCGGGCTTGAGCAAATGGTGCTTGTCGTCGATCTCGATCAGCTTGTAGGCGGCGCGCGAGCGATAGCCGTCGGCCTTCGAGCGCTGGACATAGGGATCGTTGATGTGGCGCTGCAACCAACGGCGCGACGATTCCTTCAAGCCGCTTTTCTTCTTGATCTTCGTCTTCAGCACGCGAATGCCGGCGGAGCTCGGTCTTTCCGGTTTTTTGGTCATTGCTTGATTACTTGTTTGAGCATGATCTTGTCCGAAAACCGGCAGCCACTTTTCGGGATCATGCTCTGCCTCGCCCGCTGTTGCGCCAGACGCCGTCATCGGCCATCAACTCGCTCAGTATGCCCTCGCGCAGGCCGCGGTCGGCGACACGCAGCCGTTCGGACGGCCAGACGGCGCGGATCGCCTCCAATATGGCGCAGCCGGCCAGAACCAGGTCGGCGCGGTCGGCGCCGATGCAAGGGTTGGCGACGCGCTGCTGGAAATCCCAGCCGACCAGCTTTTCGACCATGCGGTCGACGCTGTCGCGATCCATCCACAACCCGTCGACGCGGCGGCGGTCGTAACGTTCGAGATCGAGGTGGACGCCGGCCAGCGTCGTCACTGTGCCCGAGGTGCCGAGCAGATGGAATTTCGGGCTGGACAGGAGGTGGCTCAGCCGGTCGCGCCCGTCGAAGGCGCGCAGCCGCATTGCGACATCGTCGACCATGGCGCCAAAGATCTCGCGCGTCACCGTGCGGCCGCCAAAACGCTCGGCCAGCGAGACGACGCCGACCGGCAGCGACGTCCACGAGACGATATGGTTGGCGAGCCTTGGCGAGCGCTGGCCGGTAAGGTCGATCAGCGCGATTTCGGACGAGCCGCCGCCGATGTCGAACAGCACGACGCCTTGCGTGTCGCGCTCGACCAGCGAGCCGCAGCCCGACACCGCCAGCCGCGCCTCGGTCTGGCGGTCGATGATCTCGAGCTTCAGGCCGGCCTCGCGCTCGACGCGTTCGAGGAACTCGACGCCGTTGGCGGCGGTGCGGCAGGCCTCGGTAGCGATCAGCCTGGCCTTCCTGACCTTGCGATTGCGCAATTTGTCGCCGCAGATCTTCAGCGCTTCGACCGCGCGATCCATTGCAGCCTCGCCGAGCCGGCCATTGGCGGTGAGCCCCTCACCCAGCCTGACGATGCGCGAGAAAGCGTCGATGACGCGGAACTGGCCATGACGCGTCGGCACCGCGACCAGCAGGCGGCAATTGTTGGTGCCGAGGTCGAGCGCGGCAAACACCGGCAATTCCTGCAGCGGTGGCGGCGTGCGGGCACCTTGCCCCGGCCTTGGCAAGGCTGGAGGCAATTGCGCGATTGAAGCCGATTGCGCGATCGAGGACTGGGGCGCGATCGAAGCCGCTGGCTGGGGCTGGCGAGCGGCCGGGGCCCCGCCGGCGGCGGGCACCGAAGTGCCTGTTATCACCGGACGAGCCTCGTCGCGTGCGAAAACCTTGCGCCCGCGCCGCCGCTTGCGCCGCTTCTTGGGTTTGCCGTTCTGATGCGGGCCGTTCTGACCCTTGTGATCGTGGGACGTGTCGCCAGCCTGTCCATTGCCGGACCGGGGCTGCATCTGACGGCCGTAGCGTCCGGCGGCTGGGTTTGCCTGGCCGGATGGCGGCGGCGAACCCCTGGACACGCCCACTTCCGGCGCACCAGCGCCGGCTTCGTGGTCTTCCACTGTCGTTCCTTCCGGCGCCGCGCGAACCGGAGACCGGACGCAGCAGGCGCTTTTACATGTTCAAGTTGCGGCCAGACTATCAGCGCCGGGCCGGATCACCAAGAGTGCAAGGGCCGAATTTTGCCGACGGCGTTGTCTCGCCCTGCCCTCGGCCCGATGATGACGAGCGTTCCCGGTTGAATAGCCGGCTTCAATGAGGCATTTCTGAAATGAACCATTCGGGACCGCCGGCGGTTTTCCTGCTGCGAACCGGAAAACGGGTACGGGCTGCAACGCATGATCGTCAGGTAATGAACTGGAGCCGCTATTTCTGGCCCGTCATCGGGATCGCCGCGGTGGTGTTCTCGCTGTGGCTGTTGCTGCACGAATTGCGCGGCATCTCGCTCGACGATGTCTGGGACGGCATCGTCGCCATCCCGGCGCGCGGCTGGGTGCTCGCGGCGCTGAGCTCGGTCGTCGCCTATGCCTCGCTCGCCGGCTACGACCACATCGCGCTTCTGCACATCGGCAAAAAAGTGTCGTGGCTCTTCGTCACCTTCTGCTCGTTCACCACCTACGCGCTGTCGCACAATATCGGCGGATCGGTGTTTTCCGGCGCGGTGATCCGTTACCGCGCCTACGGCACCAAGGGCCTGACCGGCCAGGATGTCGGCGTTCTGGTGGCGATCTGCTGGATCACCTTCGTGCTGTCGACACTGTTCGTCTCAAGCATCGTCCTGCTGCTCGAGCCTGAGGTGATCGACCGGTTTTCCGGCACGCCGCATCACCGGCTGGCGCAGGCGGCCGGCCTTGCCATGCTGCTGGTGGTGGCGGCCTATGTCTTCGGCAGCTGGCTGCATCTGAGACCACTCAGGATCGGCAGCTTCCAGTTGCACTACCCGGCGCTGCCGATTGTGGCGCGGCAATTGCTGGTCGGCCCGATCGAGCTGCTGGCGGCGGCGGCGATCATCTTCTTCGCCCTGCCCGCCACCGGCAATCCCGGCTATTTCGTCGTGCTCGGCGTCTTCCTGGTGTCGTTCTCGATCGCGCAGATCTCGCATGCGCCGGGCGGGCTCGGCGTGTTCGAGGTGGTGTTCCTTGCGGGCTTGTCACATATGGACCAGGTCGGCGTACTGGCGGCGCTCCTGGTGTTCCGGCTGTTCTACCTGATCATCCCGCTGCTGATCGCGCTCGGCGTGGTGCTGTATTTCGAGCACTCGCAATACAGCCGCAGCGAGAATTGAAGGCGCGGGAAGACGACGATTGAACCCAGACACAGGGTTGACTCTTTTCCGGCGGCGGCTACAAGGGCCGCGCGGCGACATCGTCGCCCTGCCGCGCGGTTTTCAACAGCCGCGCCTGCTGGGGAATAGGTTAACGGTAGACCCACGGACTCTGACTCCGTTAGTCCTGGTTCGAATCCAGGTTCCCCAGCCAGTCTTCTTTTATTAAATAAAAATAGCTGCTTAGCAGAAGTTCGGAAATCGCAACCGGACCAGTTTTCCGGCGCATAACCGGATCATTAGCTACTCTTCCCTCGCGCGATGCTGGATGCATGGTTTTGATGCACGCCTGCATTGCACCTTAGCGCTGCTTGAACCAAATTAGCGAAGGCAGGGAGGCGACTACAATGAATGCCGGAAGACTAGATGAAATTTGGAACCAGCAGGCAATTCCAGTCATCTTGCGTAGGGATGGCTGGCACGAAAAACTGAGGGTAAGGTTGCCAAAGGCCGGTGACAACCGGAAGTGGATCAACAGCCTTGGGAAGTCTTACGCCGTGTGGATGCACGGCGGATCGTATTGGGAATTGCCAAAGTCATGGTTCAACAACTTCGTTAATCAAGCACTCGTGCGCTACAAAAGCCTCTACGCGATCCAGCCCTACCGCGAACAAGAAAAATGCGCGCCGGCCTGCATGAATGCTACCGGCCATGAGTGCGAATGCTCATGCATGGGGGTCAACCATGGCGCGGGCAACGATGGAAGTTGGTTCGAAGTGTCGGACACGTTCGCCACGCGGTGGCATGAGCGCGAGCTTGCTTGTCGGTTGATGATAGCCAAATAGACAAGGGAAGAGGGCGAGATGCGTGTTTTGATAATCTGGGTCATGGGCATCGTTTCACTATCGATCATTGGTTCGCTCATCGGATTCGCGCTCACCAAGGAGCATGCGGGCAGTAACGCTGGCGCGATTGCGGGGGCCTGCGCATTCACATGTTTGCGCTTGTGGTTTAGCCCGCCTTCTCAAAAATCCAACTGAGACACTACCGGATCGGGGTGCCTCAGTTTGAATTTCAGCCCACGACCTATTGCGGACAGAAGGCGGCACTCCTACCACGTGCGCGATAGGTCGAATTTGGCAACTCATAGGGGATGAAGGTGCGATGATCTTTGGAGGGGGCCATGCACCAAGGAGCGAGAATACCTTTTTGTCGACGGTGGTTGCCTGCGAGCAAGCGTCAGGAAGATTTGTCAGGATTTATTTGGGGATGCGATCGCCTATCAACCGTATGTCCCAGCGATGGCAAGTGGGGCATACGACAAGATCTTCTTTTACGATGCTGTTCCGGGCAAGGCGCATGGAGAAGCCCAGGGCGCGTATGAAGCTCGTGTGCAGCCAGACTACGATCGCCTTGCGAAAATTCAGGCGCTGGATCGTGTCCACCTTGCACTTGGGCAAATCGTAGGGGCTGATAAGCGACAAAAAGGCGTCGATGTTAGACTAGCAGTTGATATGATGACCCACGCTTTCCGAGGCAACATATCGAAGGCAACACTGTTTGCGGCCGATTCCGATTTTGTTCCTCTCATCAAGTCCCTGGTCAGCGAGGGATTACATGTAACTCTCTGGCATCCCCCGCAGGCGAACGCTGAATTGAAGGGCGCGGCAGATAGCACGCGCCTATTCGATTTCAAGGCTAGCCACGATTGCATGACCGTTGATGGTCAGCAGTCGGCATTCCGATTTGGGGCATCTGGCGGTGGTTCGATGGTGCCTGCGAACGATGCATTGGATAACATTGTGACCGTGGGTGAACATGCGTACGCCGGTCGTTGGCAAGGTGGCACTCTGAGAGTTTGGCGCAGCGGTCCCGGAATAGGTTGGTCCTACGTGGATTTTTTGGCACCTGGCGCCAGCTTGGCGAGAGCGCTAACCGCGTTCGATTTGATATATCCTTGGGGTATTGCGGCCACAGGTGAGGACTGGATCGAAGTCTAGCCGCCTGTCTCCTTACCTACCACAGCCAAAAGTTGCTGGTGCACCTTGCCCGCGTTCCCGGTCTGTCGCATCCCCCGGCACCGTACGGGCGAGCCAAAGTGTTTTCACGTCCGAGGTGTTCCACAAGAACTGCTCATCGAGCATTGCCGCGTCGCCGATGTCGCGGTTTTCGATGCACCCGTGGGCCGAGAGCATCGCCGAGCAAATCGGCAAAGCCGTGAGAGACCGGAAAACGAGGCACGCGGCGAAAAGAAATTAGTGCACCGCCACCGTAATTCCTAAAACCTCTCCGCCAACCCTTCTACTCCCCGACAATGGACGTCGGCGGGCGTGCCGAGGTTATCGGATCGGCATGACGAAGGACGATCCTCCACGCGCCTTCCTCGCGCCGGAATATGGTGGTGACTCGAAGCGCAATCGGCACCAGTTTGTTGCCACCACCGACCTTGGATTGGAACCGCTCGACCTCGATGATGTATCCCAAGTCGGCAGTCGCATACTCCGAGATGCGCTCAAAGCCGATGGCCTTGCCGTGCCGGTAATTGGTGGCGGCCCGTTCCATGGTCTCAGCGGCCTTTCTCCATCCCTTCGCCGGCGGGCCAAAGGGATTGGCAATAGTGACGTCGTCCTGTCGCGAGTAGAGATTTTTCAAGGGCTCAGGATCGCCCTTTACGAAGGCATCCAGAGCCAGATGATCCTGCTCGATAAATTTCGTCAGGTCGGAGGCTAACATCTTAACATCGCCACATGACTGAAAAGAGAACTCTATCACGCGCTTCATCCGCCCTTCGCCTTGCCGTAGGCGTTCGCGCTGGTATCCGGAGTATAGATCAGAATTACGGTGAGTGCACTTTTTACCATGCCGCCGCCGCCGCATGGTGCACCTTGCCGGCGTTTCCGGTCTGCCGCACCCCCAGCACCGTACCGGCGAACCAAAGTGTTTTCACGTCCGAAGACTATGTGTTCCACAAGAACTGCTCATCGAATATTGCCGCGTCGCCGATGTCGCGGTTTTCGATGCACCCGTGGGCCGAGAGCATCGCCGGGCAAATCGGCAAAGCCGTGAGAACCCGGAACGAGGCGCGCGGCGAAAAGAAAATAGCGGACTGTCACCGTAATTCCTAAAACCTCTCCGGCAACCCTTCTACTCCCCGACAATGGACGTCGGCGGGCGTGCCGAGGTTATCGGATCGGCATGACGAAGGACGATCCTCCACGCGCCTTCCTCGCGCCGGAATATGGTGGTGACTCGAAGCGCAATCGGCACCAGTTTGTTGCCACCACCGACCTTGGATTGGAACCGCTCGACCTCGATGATGTATCCTAAGTCGGCTGTCGCATACTCCGAGATGCGCTCAAATCCGATGGCCTTGCCGTGCCGGTAATTGGTGGCGGCCCGTTCCATGGTCTCAGCGGCCTTTCTCCATCCCTTCGCCGGCGGGCCAAAGGGATTGGCAATAATGACGTCGTCCTGTCGCGAGTAGAGGTTTTTCAAGGGCTCAGGATCGCCCTTTACGAAGGCATCCAGAGCCAGATGATCCTGCTCGATGAATTTCGTTAGGTCGGAGGCTAACATCTTAACATCGCCACATGACTAAAAAGAGAACTCTATCAAGCGCTTCATCCGCCTTGCCGTAGGCGTTCGGGCTGGTGTCCGGAGTATAGATCAGAATTACGGTGAGTGCACTTTTTACCATGTCGCCTCCGCCGCATGGTGCACCTTGCCCGCGTTCCCGGTCCGCCGCATCCCCCAGCACCGTCCGGGCGAGCCAAAGTGTTTTCACGTCCGAAGACTATGTGTTCCACAAGAACTGCTCATCGAGTATTGCCGCGTCGCCGATGTCGCCGTTTTCGATGCACCCGTGGGCCGAGCATCGCCGGGCAAATCGGCAAAGCCGTGAAACCGGGAAAACGAGGCAGGCAGCGGAAAGAAAATAGTGCACTGTCACCGGAATGCGGATGAAGGGGATTGCAACGGAGGGTTCAGAGCCATCCGAAAAAGGCAGTGCTTGGCTAGGCTTACTGCAATAGCACCGCTCACTAAATTTTTACTGAGACATCAACGTTATTGGAGCACATGGTTTTTCATCTGCAACATGACCTCTACCGCTGACATAAGTGTAGCTTGTACAAATATTCTCTGAACTAATTTGACCAACACACCCAAATGTCGCCCAACCACCAGGCGCATAATGATTTGTCGCCTTCGGGCACTTATACAACTGTATCTTTGACAAGCTTGTTGTAAATCCTTCTAGTGACTGAATTCGGATTTCAGTTCTAACTACTGCTTCACCGATTCTCACCGTTTCCTGCATCAGTTTTTCCGACTCACTAAATTTCAGATCGCTGACGCTTGGCAGTGTGATGAAGGGAGTTGAGCCACCAGAGGTCTGTAACGCTATTCGTACACCTTCGTCGCCCGCTTTCTCGCAAGCTATAGCGGTCCCGGCAGTTTCAACATTTATGGGGTTCGACGGAGGGTCACCAGGCTCATAAACTATTCCACCAATATTGCATTTAACTGAATTTTTTGCTCTTCCGACAACCGAAATACCGGTAATTTGCCTATTCAAAGAACCCGTATTTGCTGTCACACGTAGCGTTCCTGCAAAATCTTGTCCATCCTTAGATACAGTGTATTCAATATATAACGCATTTTCAGAAGACTGGCGCACGCATTCGAGCCAAGACTTAACAGCAATGCTCGCTACAACTGACTCATAGTCCCCAGAAAATGCCGATTTTAGATCAGATGCTGTAGACTTGCAGAACGTAGTCTCTGATATGTTCCAACGACCAGTTGACGACTGTTTTGCGTCCAAGGCATCAATTGAAAGTAGCTTGTATCCCAAGCTAAAACCACTATTTCTTGCTGTAGACTGCGCCTCTCCCACATTGCTGTATTCTCTGCTACACAAATCATCTCTTGTAGAAAACGCAAGCGTGGAATTTATGTTTGACGAAATTTTATCGTAGGCTTTTTCTGTCAAGGCCACGCTGCAATATGACGGGTTTTGCGCGTGAGCATAAGGCGTAACCATAAGGAAAACACTACTCAGAAACGTTGCGCGATTTAACATGCTGATGCTCCTTTTGAGGAACTCAAGAATACCCTGCTCATGAAGCTGCCTGCCACAGGCTTCTTTTGTGATCGATAAACGGCACCTGCCTCCCACGCCGAACCAGCAACGAACGCCCAATCCCCAAGATCTTCCGCACACTCGCGAGTGCCGCCTCGTTCACATCGATATACGCGACGATGTACCACTCGCCGTTTTCTTCCCTGGCCATGCCCAACGGCTCGGCCCGCCATTTGAGCGCGCCATGGTGTGGCATGAAGTAGGTTTCCTGGATGCCGCCGACGGCGCCGAGGCCCTCGTCGAGAGCGTATTCCATCACCGCGCAGCACAGTTGTGTGAGCGTGCCGCGCAGCCCTGCGATGCGCTTGTCGGGAACGACGAATGTGCGCGTCCATTCGGCCCAATCGGGACGCCTCGGGACGCCCGATTTTTCGCACATGTGAGAAAAAACCTCCGAGACCATATGCGGCTCGCTCGTTGGGATCAATCGAGCCGAAGTCACCACGCGACCATCTTCGATACCCAGCAGGTAAGTCGCCGCGTCGGTATCGAATTGGTCTAGCTCGCGACCGTCCGGGCTCGGAGGGCGCCAATGTTTCTGGTGCACGAAGAAATCGTGCCGGCGGCGCAGAAACTCGTCGAATTCGTTTTCATAGAGATGCTTGTTATGCGCATTGACTACGTGGGCCGTTATCATGGCGCGATCCCCCGATCGTTCTCAAAGGGATACTCGCAGTCGCGCTAATATACGTCACCTGTCCGATGGGACAGTTGACGCGCTTAGGGATGGATCAGGCGCCGGCGCACCGCTTCGACGACCGCCTGCGTGGTCGTTGCGACGCCAAAAGCCTCGCGAGCCCGTGTCGAGTGCCATTTGACCGTGCGCTCGGTCAGGCCAAGGATCTGCGAGGTTTCCGACGAGGTCTTGCCGGCCGCGGCCCACAAGAGCACTTCTTTTTCGCGGTCGGTCAGCACGCCCTCATGGTCGTCATCGTCATTGGCCAAGGCCTGGATCGACATGCCCGCGTAGACCGCCATCGTCAACCAGTTGCACTTGATGGCGCGGCGACAGGGTGCAGGCCTTCGCGGAAGAGGCAAACGACAGCACGGATTGCCAATGGTGAACGCTGAGCATCGGTACGGCGAAGCCGCTACAGATGCCGAACTCCGTCGCCTCGCCGGCGACGCGTCGCGAGCCCTCCGTATCCGACCACTTTGCCGGGACTTCGGACCACAGGAACGGCTTCAAAGTCTTTGCCGAGTAGATGCAAACACCATCAACCGCCGCATGCTCGGCCTCGACATAGCGCTCGAACCAGCCGGCCGGCCAGCCATTCAGTTCAACCATCGGTGCAAGCTTCTGGCCACCGAGCGGCACACCGCTCAGGATCAGGTGCTCGAAGCCGAGATTTCGCACGGTTTCGAGCAGGTCGCCTAGCAGCGGCCCGGTAGCTGTGTGCTTCCTGCAGCGTTCGACAAAGTCGAACACGTCTGAATCGATCATGACAGAGACCCCCGTCTCCACGCCCAAACACAAAGTTTAACTCAAATTAGCGACTTCGAATACTCCCAATAAGTGTGTCCGCCACGCAGGACGCGTGGACCAAAATCAGCTAAATCAGCCGGATTGTAGTCAGCAACACAGGACCCCCAAGCATGACGCCATCACTGCCAAAACGAAACGAGCCGTTCCGGGCCGGCGAAACCGCGCTGCTGCTGGTCGACATGCAGCGCGTCTGGCTGGAACCCGGGGCCGATCCGGCGCATCCGGAGCGCGGTCCCGACCACTATTTCTACCGGCAGACGGCGTCGCAAACGATCCCCAACCAGGAGCGCCTGCTGGCGGCGGCGCGGACCAACGGCGTCGAGGTGGTCCACACCATCATCCAAAGCCTGACCGAGGACGGCCGCTTGATTCCAGCGGCAGCATTCCGGTGCAATCGGAGGACACGGACATCCCCGGCAATGTCGGCCTCGATCCGGAGGAACGAAGCCGGCGTGCCGAAATCATGTTCGCGCCGTTTCATGACCGCGTGGCCGCCCATCTCGACAACCGGGCAAAGCAGGGCAGAGCGACGCGGATCGCGACGATTCATTCCTTCACCCGGGTCTTCCTCGGTGTTGGCAGGCCCTGGCACGCCGGCGTCCTTTACGACCAGGCAATCGAGTTCGGCCAGGCAGTGCTTGCCGGCCTGAACATCGACGGTGCGCTCAATGTCGCGGCAAACGACCCCTACGTGATCAGCCGCGACGGCGACTACGCCATACCGGTCCATGGCGACGATCGCGGCATTCCCGCCGTCCTGATCGAGATCAGGCAGGACCTGCTGGCGGGCCGCTCCGGCATCGAGGAATGGGCGAAGCGGCTGGCCACAGCGTTACCGGCGCAGACAAGGCTTTGTGAACAAGCTCGGCTGCTCGAGCGCAACGCGAGAGCCGAGCCGTCGGTGAAAAGCCGGAGCGAACGATCGCTACGAGAAGATTTGCGACAGTTCTTCGACGCTGGTGCCTTCCTTGACCTGACGCAGCTCGACATAGCTGACCGCCGTGGCCACCGACAGCACCATCGACAGTACGGTCGACACCAAGGCTGCCAACACATCTGCAATGATCCCGCCAAACATGACGATGACTGCCAGCATTACCCACTGGATGACCATCGCGATGACCATCAGGATCAAGAACAGGCCAAATAGCGGCCAGCGGTTGCCCTTGGTCAGCACACGGCTGCGCGACATCGAACCGAACACGCCAAGCCGCTCCTGAATCAGAACCGGCACTGCCACGCACCATCCGAGCCACAAGATGATGCCGGGAACCAGCAAGGCTATCGACGCCAGGCCCGCACCCAGGCCGACGAGCAGGCCAATACCAAGGGTCGGCAGTAAATTGCGGATGGCTATCTGAATGCAGTCGCCAAACGTCGGCCGCTTGCCGTTCAAGTCCTCGATCGTCGCCCGCACCAGCGCCGACTGGAGCAGCAGCGCGAAAACGAACGATAGCAATCCCGTAATAACCGTAATCCATGAATTCTGAAACACCATAGAGGGATCGGCCGCGGCGCCGGGGTCGCCATGCAGAACCGCATCTATTTGCGGTTGGCTCCACAGCCGAAGAATAATCGCCGGCAAGCCTGAAAACAGGAGCGCGAGCCCAACGCACAAGCCGATGTTGCGGCCGATCACGGCGAAGCTGTTATTGAACACCCTGCCGATCTCGAATTTCTCAGGCCGTTCCAGTGTCGTTGAAGCCATGATTTCCCCCCGTGTTTCGCCGTAACAGTATCACGGCGCCCTAACAGTAATTCTGCCAAGATTGACGGTCGCCGTCCAGCCCACTTGCAATTCTTGTGCTGCATTGTCAGTGTCGGCTGGGAACCACAGGTTGCAGGGGAGCGGGTGGCGTTGGCACAGCCAGGCACAGCGGAAGCCGAACGGCTGACCAATCTGCACAAGCAGCTGATCGCCGATGAGTCGATCCAGTTCGACCTGCCGGCATATGTGCCGCCGAAGCCGCCCGAGTGGCTGAAACCGCTGCAGGATTTTTTGTCGTGGCTCGGTCCCTACATGATCTATCTGTTCTGGGGGGCGGTGATATCGAGCGTCGCAATCATCCTGCTTTTGGTCTTCCTCGAGGTGAAAGGCATCGCCTGGCGGCTGCCGTGGCAGCGCGCGCGGCCCGAAGTCGAAGACGAAGAAGCCTGGCGCCCAGACGCGGGCGCCGCGCAGATCCTGTTGTTGCAAGCGGATGCGTTGGCCGCACGCGGCGACTATGACGAGGCGGTTCACCTTTTGCTTCGGCGCAGCGTCGCCGATATTGCCGGCCGGCTGCCGGACTTCCTGCGCCCGTCGCTCACCGCGCGCGACATCGCCAATGCCCCTTCCCTGCCGGGAAGGGCACGCCATGCGTTTACCGAGATCGCCCGCATCGTCGAGGCGGCGCTGTTCGCGCGCCGGCCGGTTGGCGCGGAAGGCTGGCGGCAAGCACGCGGCGCTTATGAACGTTTCGCGTTCCGGGATGCCTGGACGTGAGCGCACCGGCGGTCGAGGCGCAGGAGCCGTTCAATCGAAAGACACTGTTTTGGGGGATTTTCGCCAGCCTGCTTGCGGCGGCCGGTTTCTTCCTGCTGTCCACCTATGCTCCCGATTTCCGGCAACCCCGCAATGGCGGCGCCACGCCGCTGTCGAAGAGCGGCGTCGGCTACGCCGGTCTGGTGGAATGGCTGCGGCTCACCGGTGAAGCGCCCTTGATGGCGCGGACCGAAGATGATCTTGCCAGAGATATACTGCTGATCGTCACCATCTCGCCCGACAGCGACCAGGAGGCGCTCGACCGCATCCTCAATCTTCGCCAGGACCAGAACACGCTCTTCGTGCTGCCCAAATGGCAGATCCTGCCGCTGCAGGGGCATGAAGGCTGGAACATGAAATTCGGGCGATTGCCCGGTTCGGTGGTGAACGAATGGCTTGGCCGCATCGCCGATGCGAAGATCGGTGCCGGCCAGAGCACGGCAAAGCAACTCGACATCGAAGGCAACATGGTTGCCGCACCCGAAGAATTGCAGTGGGTGGCCGACAAGTACCCTCTCATCGCAGCCGGCAATGACAAGGCCGTGCTTACCGAACTAGACGACAAGCCGTTCTATATCCTGACTGACCCCGACCTAATCAACAACGCCGCCCTCAAGGATCCCGAAAAGGCAGCAGCCGCGCTCGGGCTGATTGCCTTGCTCCAGCCCGACGACGGTCCGGTGATGTTCGATCTGACGCTGCACGGCGCGGGGCGGAAGTATGATCTGGCCAAGCTTCTGGTCGAGCCGCCGTTCCTGGCCCTGACACTGACGATCCTGATCGCGGCGGCCCTGGCGTTCCTGCATGGCCTTGGCCGGTTCGGCCCGGCGCGCGCCGACCAGCGTGCGATTGCCTTCGGCAAGCGTGCGCTGGTCGATACCACGGCGATGCTCATGCGGCGTGCCGGCCGGCTGGACGAGCTGGGAGGCCGCTATGCGGCCTTGATGCGGGTGCGCGCCGGCGCGCTGCTCGGGGCACCGCACGGACTGCAAGGCAAAGCGCTCGACCGCTGGCTCGACTCTCGCGATAAGGGGCAAGCTGGCGGCTTTGCGACGCGTTCGCAAGCCGCCGGCGAGGCGAAGAACCTGACGCAGATGCAACAGGCAGCAGAGCGGCTGCACGACTGGACGGCAAGGAGGCTCGGTGAACGTCGATGATGTGAAGGCCCTGGCGACACGGATCAGGGAAGAAGTTGCCAAGGCGATTACCGGGCAGCACGATACAGTCGACCTGATGCTGACCGCCTTGTTTGCGGGCGGGCATATCCTGCTCGAAGGTCCTCCCGGCACGGCCAAGACCATGACCGCACGCTGCTTCGCCCAGGCGCTTGGGATCGCCTACGGGCGGATCCAGTTCACGCCGGACCTGATGCCCGGCGATATCGTCGGGTCGAACATCTACAACTTCCAGACCGGGCAGTTCACGCTGACGCGCGGCCCGATCTTCTGCGATCTCCTGCTTGCCGACGAAATCAACCGCACGCCGCCCAAGACGCAGGCCGCACTGCTCGAGGCGATGCAGGAACATGCGGTCACCTTCGACGGCACCACGCATTCGCTCGGCCGCAACTTCATGGTCGTCGCGACCCAGAATCCAATCGAGCACCAGGGTGTCTATCCGCTGCCGGAGGCGCAGCTCGACCGCTTCCTGTTCAAGCACCGCGTCAGCTATCCCGGCCCCGAAGAAGAACGGGCCATCATCGTCCATCACGGCGGCGGCTCCGCCTCGCACGAGATCGCGCAATACGGCATCAAGGCGCAGACAGACCGCGAGACGCTGCAGGAGGCCCTTGAAGTCGTCGGCTCCGTCACCCTTGTCGACGATGTTGTCGGCTACATAGCGGCGCTGGTTCGGGCTACGCGCGAAAATGCCGATCTGGAAGTCGGAGCCAGCCCGCGCGCCGGCGCCATGCTGGCGCGGGCGGCGCGTGCCCGGGCGGCGCTGGACGGACGCGCCTATGTGATCCCCGACGACGTCAAGGCGCTGGCGGTGCCGGCACTGCGCCATCGCGTCATCCTTTCGCCTGCCGCCCAGATCGACGGCCGCCTGGTCGAGCAGATCGTCTCCGACCTGGTCGACCAGACGGAAGCACCACGTTGATCTATCCCAGCGGCCGAGCGGTGTGGGCAACTGCTGCCGGCGCGGTGCCGGCCTTCCTGGTCGCGCTGGCATTGCCGTCCTTCTGGTATCTGGGATTGCTGTGGAGTTGCCTGCTGCTTGCCTTCCTGGCGGTGGATGCCGCGGCGGGACGCGGACGGGCATCGCTGAATGCCAGCATCGATGCGCCGCAGCAGGTCGGTGTCGGTGGGGAATTCGGCGTGCAAATCACCGCTCGTCACTCGGGGCCGCGCGCCGCCGAGGCTCGCGTCGGCCACGATGCGCGTCTGGCGCCGGTGAGCGGCAGCGGCGGGGCCTTGCAGCCGACCGCCAGAGGCGGGTCGCTCAACCTCCGCTTCCAGGCGCTGCGGCGCGGCGTCGCCAGCTTCGACCGTCTCTGGGTGCGCTGGCGCGGGCCGTTTGGGCTGGTCTGGAACCAGGTCGTCCTGCCGGTGGAAAGCAAGATTGCGGTGCTGCCCGACGTCAGCAGCGCTCGCGGCGAGGCGATCACGCTGCTGCAACATGCGGCGCTTGCCGAAGGCCATGCGCAGCGCCGCGCCGGTCAAGGCCGCGAGTTCGACGCGCTCAAGGATTACCAGCCGGGCATGGGCCGGCGGATGATCGACTGGAAGCGCAGCGCCCGCCACGGCAAGCTGTTGGCGCGCGAGTTCCGCATCGAGGAGAACAACAACATCGTGCTGGCCATCGATAGCGGACGCCTGATGTGCGAGCCGGTCGACGGTATGCCTAAGGTGGACCGGGCTGTGACGGCCGCCTTGCTGTCGGCGTTCATCGCGCTGAAGGGCGGCGATATGGTCAGCCTGGTCGGCTTCGATGCAAGGCCGCGCGTTTCGAGCGGCGCGGTACGCGGCCCCGCCAACTTTGCGATGATCCAGAAACGAGCGGCGGAGATCGACTATTCCAGCGAGGAGACCAATTTCGCGCTGGCGCTGACGACGCTCGCGGCGCGGCTCGACCGCCGCTCGCTCGTCATCATCTTCACCGATTTCGTCGATCCGATCAGCGCGGAATTGATGCTGCGCACCGTGGGCCGGCTCACCGAACGGCATCTCGTGCTGTTCATGCTGATGAAGGACACCGAACTGGAGGGCCTGGCCGATATGCCGCCACGCTCCGGCGAGGACGTTGCCCGCGCGGTCGTCGCCGGAGGGCTTTTGCGCGAAAGGCAGGTCGTCATCGGCCGGCTGCGCCTGCTCGGGGCGCATGTGATTGAAGCCGACCACAATCGGCTGGGTCCCGCGCTGGTCGAGCGCTATCTGCAGTTCAAGCAGGAGGACTTGCTGTGACGGCGCCAGTCGTCGACAATGCTGCACGTGGCGACGCGGTACGCCAGTCGCTGGCCAGCTTCCGCCGCGAGCGCGAGGCCGACTGGAAGGCATTCGAGGCGCTGCTGGCGCGTGTCGAGAAGCGTGCGCCGCGGACGCTTTCCGAAGAGGAGCTGCTGTCGCTGCCCCTGCTCTATCGATCGGCGTTGTCTTCCCTGTCAGTGGCGCGCGCAACCTCGCTCGACAATGCGCTGGTCGGCTATCTCGAAGCGCTGTCGCTGCGCGGTTATTTCTATCTCTACGGCGCGCGTCGCGGGCTGCGGCAGCGCCTCGCCGATTTCTTCCTGCACGACTGGCCCGAGGCCATTCGCGACCTGTGGCGCGAGACATTGGCGTCGGTCGCGCTGATGGTGATCGGCATTGGTGCAGGCGCCTGGCTGGTGGCATCCGACAAGAGCTGGTTCGACGCGATCATCCCACCCGGACTGGCAGGAGGCCGCGGCCCCGACACGTCGGCCGAACTGCTGCGCAACATGCTTTATGATGGCGACAATGGCTTTCTCTCAGGCTTTGCCGCCTATCTGTTCACGCACAACGTCCAGGTCTCAATCCTGGCCTTCGCCCTTGGCTTCGCCTTCGCGGTGCCGACAGTGCTGCTGATGCTGTTCAACGGCTGCATGATCGGGGCGTTGTTCCAAGTCTACTGGTCCAAGGGACTTGGCATGGAGCTCGGCGGTTGGCTGGCCATCCACGGCACCACCGAATTGTTCGCGATCGCTTTGGCCGGCGCGGCCGGCATGCGCATCGGCACCAGCATCGCCTTTCCCGGCGAATTGACACGCATGGCGGCAGCGGCTCGTGCCGGACGCATTGCCGCGAACGCCATGGTCGGGGTCTCGGTCATGCTGCTGTTTGCCGGGCTGCTCGAGGGAATTGGCAGGCAGACCATCACCAGCGACGTCACGCGCTACGCCATTGGCGGTGGCATGCTGGCGCTGTGGCTCGGCTATTTCTACCTGTTCCGGGCGGTGCGGCATGGCGCTCGGTAGGCGCGCCGCCTTCGCGGCCGTACGGCCGCTGATCACGCCCGAAGGCGTCGATCTCCGGATTAGGCTCGCCGACGCCGGCACGCGGGCCTCCGCCTTCCTTCTCGACGTCGTGTTCATCGCCGTGGCTGCAATCGTGATCACGATCGTCGCGCTGTTCGGAGTGGGAGGCCTTGGCAGCGAGGGGTTTCAGCCGCTCTTCGTCGTCTGGATCATCCTGATCTTCTTTCTGCGCAACGCCTACTTCATCGCCTTCGAAGCAGGCCGGCGCGCGTCTACGCCCGGCAAGCGGATCGTCGGCATCCGGGTCGCGTCGCGCAGTGGCGACGGCCTGTCGATCGACCAGGTCATTGCCCGCAACCTGATGCGCGAGATCGAGGTGTTCCTGCCGCTGTCGATCATCGCCGGACGCAGCGGGACCGACCTCGCCGACACGCTGACGACGGTGTTCGGACTGGTGTGGACGCTGCTGTTTGCCTTGTTCCCGCTGTTCAATCGAGACCGCATGCGGATTGGCGACCTGTTGGCAGGGACCTGGGTGGTCGAGGCGCCGAAGCGCGCCTTGCTTGAAGACCTGTCGGCACGACAGGATCCGGCGGCCGGCGCGTTCCGGTTCAGCCACACCCAGCTCGATGCCTACGGGATTGCCGAACTCCACAAGCTGGAGGAGGTGCTGCGCCGCGACGACTATTTCGCCCTGCGGACGGTGGCCGAAACGATCGGACGCAAGATCGGCGCGGCACCACAAGCCCATGACGCACGCGCATTCCTGACGGCGTATTATGGGGAGTTGCGGGCGCATCTCGAACGCAAGCTCCTGCTGGGCAACCGCAGGGCCGACAAGCATCAGCGTTAGACCGGAGGAGGGACGAGATGCAGGTCAAAATTAGCGCGATTGAGGAATCCAGGATAGATCGCGCAATTCAGGCGGCGGTCTCTGGGTCCTGGGAAGAATTCAGCAGCCTCACCGACACTCCCTTTCCAAACGACGAATCGATGCGAGAGCAATTCGACGATTCCTCCCCCAGACTTCAGCAAGTGGGCGGAAATTGGAAA
This sequence comes from Mesorhizobium sp. M1142, assembly GCF_040318565.1. Taxonomy (NCBI): domain Bacteria; kingdom Pseudomonadati; phylum Pseudomonadota; class Alphaproteobacteria; order Hyphomicrobiales; family Phyllobacteriaceae; genus Mesorhizobium; species Mesorhizobium sp. M1142. Next base: position 79,096 of record NZ_JAMYMK010000007.1, on the reverse strand, counting down.
CGAGAAACGGGCGTTGAGATCCTGGATGACGGAGTGCGTTTAATAATAGTGAGAATAGAAGCGCCGCCCACGGTGGATATCGTTTTTTCACTGCATAGCACGAGCGAATTCAGTGACAGCACAATCGGTTTTCGGACATTTTTGCAGCAGCTGAATTGGGACTCCTAGCTATCGGTTTCGGCATTTCCGACCAGCGCCACCTCCTGCCCTAGCCCACCCACTTCTCGTAATCGGACACCAAGAGGTGCAGCGGTGCTGTGTCCTCGTCGATGTCCGCGAAGCGGCCGATCGGCTCGCGAAAAACGTTGTCGGTGAGATCGTCATTGACGGTCGAGACCTCGCCGATCAGCACGTCCTTGCCCTCGGCCCAGAAGGCGTGCCAGACGCCCGGCAGCAGCGTCACGCTCTGGCCTGGGTCGAGCTTCAGCAATCCACCCGCAGGCAGTCTGTAGATGGTTCCGTCGACAGGCACCGATACTTCGGCCTTCGGATCGATGCCGCCATCGCGGTCATGCATGAACAGCTCCAGCACCAGCTTGCCGCCGCCACGGTTGATGATGTCCTCGGCCTTGATATTGTGGCGGTGCATCGGCGACAGCTGATCCTTGCGCGAGATCATGATCTTTTCGGCATAGAGCATGCCCATGCCCTTCTTCATGTCCTCGTAGCGGCCGTTGCGTACGGTGAACAGGAACAGGCCGAGCTCGTCGAACTTGCCCTGGCCGTAATCGGTGATGTCCCAGCCAAGCCGCGACGAGAAGATGGCCGACGAATCCTGCCGGTGCGCCTTCATCTCTTCCGGCGACCAGTAGGCGAAGGGCGGCATGATGTAGCCGAACGAACGGATGAAGGCGTCGGCGTCGCGGATGATGTCGTTGATGGCGGAGCGTTTCATGATCATGATCCCTTCTTCAGGCGGCACCTACAGCGCATAACCGAACACCGATCCGGTGTCGACGTAAACCGCATTCTGGCCTCATGACATCGGCGACGATCAGGGCCATAAGTCCCGACAAATTCCCAAAGGTGACATTCCATGCGCAGCATAGACGACCTCGATACGCCGGCGATCCTGATCGACGCCCGCCGCGCAGAAGCCAACATCGCCCGGGCGCAGGCCCATGCCGACCGGCACGGGCTGAAGCTCCGGCCGCACATCAAGACCCACAAGCTGCCCTACTGGGCGAAAAAGCAGGTCGCGGCCGGGGCCATCGGCATCACCTGCCAGAAGATCGGCGAGGCCGAAATCATGGCCGATGCCGGACTGACCGACATCTTTCTGCCCTACAATATCCTCGGGCGGGCCAAGCTGGAACGCCTCAAGGCGCTGCACGGCCGCGTAACCCTGTCGGTGACAACGGACAGTATGGACACGCTGATGGGACTTGCCGCCACCTTTACCGATCCCGGCCACCGCCTGCCGGTGCTGGTCGAATGCGACACCGGCATGGGCCGCTGCGGTGTGCAGTCGGCCGGCGAGGCAGTCGCGCTGGCGAGCGAGATCGACAAGGTCCGGGGGCTCGTCTTCAGCGGCCTGATGACCTACCCGGGGGCGGGCCGCGCCGCCGAAACCGAGGCGTGGCTCGCCGATGCGCAGCAAGCACTTGCCGCAGCCGGCCTTGCTTGCGAGCGCATCTCCAGCGGCGGCACACCCGATATGTGGCGTTCCGGCGAGCATAGCGTCGTTACCGAATACCGGCCCGGCACCTACATCTATCTCGACCGCTACCAGGTCGCCAAAGGCGTCGGCAGCCTCGACGATTGCGCACTGACGGTGCTGTCGACGGTGGTCAGCCACCCAACGCCGACACGCGCCATCCTCGACGCCGGCAGCAAGGCGCTCTCCAGCGATACGCTGGGGCTCGCCGATTTCGGCGAGCTGCTGGGCATTTCAGGCGCAAGGGTGACCAGCCTCAGCGAAGAGCACGGCAACGTCACGCTGTCAGGCGGCGCCAAGCTTCGCATCGGCGAGCGCGTGCGCGTCGTACCCGACCATTGCTGCGTCGTCACCAACCTGTTCGACGAGGTGCATCTGATCGAAGGGGACAAGGTGATCAAGACGCTGCCGGTGGCAGCACGCGGGCGTATGGCTTGATACTATCGGTTGGTTACCGTTCAGCCTGCCTCGCGGCAACCCGGCGCATCGAAATGACCCGGCGGCGCCGGATCTCGGTGCGCATCGCCGTCAGGTGCAGCGCGAAGAAAAGCACGGTGAAGCCGAGTGCCATCACCAGCAAGGGCCACAACAGGCTTGGATCTATCGTCGGCCCACCAAGACGGAACACCGACGCCGGCTGATGCAACGTGTTCCACCAGTCGACCGAAAATTTGATGATCGGGATGTTAATGAAGCCTACCAGGGTTATGATGGCCGCTGCCCAGGCGGCGCGCCCGGCATCGTCTAGCGCGCGGGTCAGCGCGATGATGCCGAGATACATCAGGAACAGGATGAAAACCGAGGTCAGCCGCGCGTCCCACACCCACCAGGTGCCCCACATCGGCTTGCCCCAGATCGACCCGGTGATCAGCGCAAGGGCGGTGAAGACGGCGCCGATGGGTGCCGCCGATTTCAGCGCCACGTCGGCCAGCGGATGGCGCCAGACCAGCGTGCCCAGTGCCGAGACCGCCATCAGCGTGTAGCACATCATGGCAAGCCAGGCGAAAGGCACGTGGATATACATGATGCGAACGGTGATGCCCTGCTGGAAGTCCTCAGGCGCCGTGAAGCTCATATAGAGACCGACAGCGAGGACGACGGCGGCGACGCTCGCCAGCCACGGCACAACCTTGTCGGCAAGCCCGACGAACCGCGTCGGGTTGGCAATATCCATCCAGCCGGAGGGGCGTGAAGTCGTGTCGCTCATGCGGCCTTACATAGACCGCCGGCGGAGTTGCGGCAACCACAGCGGCGGTACGTCGTCTCTTCTCCCCTTGCGTGAGAAGGCGGATCGGCACGTAGCGTCGAGCCGGACGAGAGGTGCTGGACGAGTAAGGCGCCAATGATCGCCGTGCGCCGAAGTCTGGATTTTGGATGAGATTTGAGCCAAGCCGGAGCATCCCCTCATCCGACCTCGCTTCGCGAGGCCACCTTCTCCCGCAAGCAAGGGGAGAAGGCAGGCCGCGCTGCTCAGGCGGCTTCGTTCACCGGGCGGCTGAGGCGGCGAACCTCCTCGTCGTTGAGCAGGCCGCCGGCGCGCAGCAGGCTGGCGAAGCGACCGTTGCGCAGCGACAGTTCGGTGAACCCGCCCATCTCGACCACCCGGCCCTTGTCCATGAACACGACCAGATCGGCATCGCGAACGGTGGTCAGGCGGTGAGCGATGATGAAGGTGGTGCGGCCGCGCCGCAACTCGTCGATGGCGTCCTTGACGCGATCTTCCGTCTCGACGTCGAGCGCGCTGGTCGCCTCGTCGAGAACCAGGATGGGCGCGTCCTTCAGCACGGCGCGGGCGATCGCGATGCGCTGGCGCTCGCCACCGGACAGCTGTCCGCCGCGTTCGCCGACGACCGTGTCGTAGCCCTCGCTCTTCGACAGGATGAAATCCTGCGCGGCGGCGGCATTGGCCGCGGCATGGACCTCGTCATAGGTCGCCTCCGCACGGCCGACGCGGATGTTGTCCTCGATCGAGCGGTTGAGCAGGCCGGCATCCTGGAACACGGTGGCGATCGAATGGCGCAGCGACTTGCGGGTCACCGTGCGGGTGTCGATGCCGTCGATCAGGATACGGCCGCTGGACGGGGTAAAGACGCGCTGCAGAAGATTGATGAGCGTTGTCTTGCCGGCGCCCGTGGGGCCGACGATAGCGACAGTCTGGCCGGCCTGGACCTCGAACGACGCGTCGTCGACGCCCTGCCCGGAGTTGCCGAACTCGAAGCAGACATTCTCGAAACGGACGTGCCCCGTGACGTTGACGAGCTCGCGCAGCCCATCGGGTTCGGCGGCGTCGGATGCAGAGTCCTCGAGATGATAGAATTCCTCGAGCTTGGCGCGCGCCTCGGAAATCTGGTTGGCGAACGCCGACATCTGGTCGAGCCGGGCAATCAGCAGCGTGGCAAAGCCGGTAAAGGCGATGACGTCGCCGATCCGCAACTGGCCGTGCGTCACCAGATAGGCGCCAATCAAGAGCACCACCATCATCGAAATCGTCGACGACAGGCGGTGCAGCGCGTTGGCCATCGCCCACCAGTCGAGCACCGGATTCTGTGCGTCGAGCAGGTTCTTGACGTAGCGCTTCAGCGCCTCGGTCTCATGGCCGATGCGGTTGTAGCTCTGCAGGACGGCGACGTTGCTGACCGAGTCCGTCACATGCGCAAACACCTTGTGGTAGTGCCGCTCTACGGCCGCCTGGCCTTCCTTGGTGCGCCGCATCACCAGCCGTCCGATGCCGACATAGAGCGCGCCAAGCGCCAGCAGCACCATCGACATGCGGATATCCATGCTGAGCGCGGTGGGCACCAGCAGAACCAGCGCAACCGCGGTCGACAGATGCTGCCGCATGAATTCGAGCCAGAGGCTGAACAGGGTCTCGACCGCGCGCAGGAGCGTGTGCAGGGAATTGGAGGTGCCACGCTGATGATGCCAAGCAAGCGGCATGGTGATCACGCGCTCGAACGACTGGCAGAGAACCTCGCTGCGCCGCTGGTGGGCAAAGCGGTCGGCGCCGCGCGCTACCAGAACGAAGGCGATGATATTGAACGCGCCGAGGCCGGCCCACATTGCCAGTGTCGCGAATACCGAGCCGCGGTCCGAAATGGCATCGATCACCCGGCCGAACATAATCGGCTCGAGAATGGCGATAATGGCAAGCGCGACATTCGCCCCGCAGATAAACGCAACGCGTTTCCTGTCGGCAGCGAGATAACCAAGGGCTCGCCAGTAGATTTGCAGAAGTGACACTTCAGCTACTCCGCCAATTATTTATGGTGCAGTGCGTCATTTTTTGACTCGTATCGGTTGACGCGTCGCAAAACAATGCTCGTCTACCTCTTCCGTTCCCATTCCGCGAACAAAAGATGACGACGCTTCGAAATTTGCCGTGATCGTCTAACAGTTTGAGATAAAAGGTGAAATGTCAGCGTTGCGGCAAAATCATGGCAACTGGAAAGCACTGCCACATTTTTAATCAGCAAGACCCCAGGCACGACGTCTAAAGTCGTGTGCAGGCATTCAGCAAGGTCAAACGCAAATATAACCGGTGGAGGCACTTGGAGCGCCCGCGCGTGCCCTGGGGAGCCCTGAGCGACGCTCCAAGTCCTTGAATCTAGGTCGGTATTCTAACGACCACCTCGGCATTGTCGCCGGCTTTTGGCTCGAAGGACGAAGATTTGGTCTTCGTGCCATTCACTTCAAGTGAGATGGCCCGGGCCTTTTTGTCGCGGACGACGCATACCTTGATCTCGGCGCCCAGCATCTTCAGGGTTGCCGAATAGCCGTCCCAATGGCTGGGAAGTCTCGGCGTGAACTGGAGGCGCTGTCCGCGGCGCTCTATGCCGAGAATGCTCTCGACCGCAGCACGATAAAGCCAGCCCGCCGACCCGGTATACCAGGTCCAGCCGCCTCGGCCGCCCTTGTCTTGCCCGGAATAAACATCGGCCGCGACGACATAAGGTTCCACGCGGTAGCGCTCTGCCGCGGCTTCATCGTGCGCATGGTTGACCGGATTTAGCATCGAAAGGCAGCGGTAGGCATCGTCGGTGCGACCCATCTCGGCGAGCGCAATAACGAACCATGTCGCGGCGTGCGTGTATTGGCCGCCGTTTTCACGGACCCCCGGCGGATAGCTCTTGATGTAGCCCGGGTCCTTTTCCGTCTTCGAGAAGGGCGGAGTGAACAGTTTGACGATCTTGAGCTCGTCGTCGACGAGCGCTTTCATCGCCTGCCCCATTGCCGTGGTCGACCGCGCCGGGTCGCCCTCGCCCGAAAGCACGCTCCAGGACTGGGCGATCGAGTCGATCTTGCACTCGTCCGACTTGCGCGAGCCGAGCGGCGTGCCGTCGTCGAAGCTGCCGCGCCGATACCACTCGCCATCCCACGCGGTGCTTTCCAGCGCCCGCTTCAGCAACTCGGCGTGCTTCGTCCAGGCTTGCACGCGCTTGGCATCGCGCTCTGCCTTGGCGACAGCGGCAAATTCGCCCAGCGTCTTCAGCAGGAACCAGCCCAGCCATACGCTCTCGCCCTTGCCGTGCTCGCCGACGCGGTTCATGCCGTCGTTCCAGTCGCCGCCGAGGATCAGCGGCAGCCCGGCCGGGCTGCTGCGCTTGACGGCAAGATCGAGCGCCCGCGCGCAGTGGTCGTAGAGCGAGGCTGTCTTTTTCGAGATTTCCGGGATGAAGAACGCATCGTGCTCGCCTTCGCTCAGCGCCTGCCCTTCGATGAAGGGCAGTTGCTCCTTCAGGATCGCGGTGTCACCGGTCACCAGCAGGTAGCGCGCGGTAGCGTGGGCCAGCCAGACCACGTCGTCAGAGATCATGGTGCGGACGCCGGCCTCGGTGCGCGGCAGCCACCAATGCTGTACGTCGCCTTCGGGGAATTGCCGCCGCGCCGCGTTGAGGATGTGATCGCGCGCCAGCTTGGGGTTATGCGCCAGCAAGGCCAAGGTGTCCTGCAACTGATCGCGGAAGCCGAAGGCACCGCTCGCCTGATAGAACGCAGAGCGGGCACGGATGCGGCAGGCCAGGCTCTGATAGGGCAGCCAGTGATTGACCATGGCGTCGAGGGCTTTGTCCGGCGTCTCGACCTGGATGGTGTCGAGAAAACCGCGCCATGTGCGCTCGTTGTCGGCCAGCCGCTGATCGAAATCCCTGGAGCGATGGGTCTGCACCAGCGCGCTGGCCTCGTCGGGCGAGGCCGCGTCGCCGAGCAGCCAGAGCAGCGTGACATCGCCACCGGCAGCAATGTCGATGTCGCGTGCGATGGCCGCGCAGGGATCGTCGCCGGCCTCTACGCGGCCCGACAGGTCGGCGCCGCTCAGCACCGCATGCGGAAACTCGCTCGTGCCTTGCCTGCCGATGAATTCGCCGCGGTCGGCGGTGACGGAATGCACCGCACCGTCGGCGGCCAGAAAGGCGATTCGCTCGCCGAAATCGAGTCCATAGGGATTTTGCGCCAGCAATGCGCCGGTTGCGGCATCCCTCGACGGAACGATGCTTGCAGCGGTGCGCGAGCGATGGCCGCCAAGAACCCATTCCGCATAGGCGTAGACGCGCAGCCGCATCGGCACCGAACCCGAATTCTGGATGCGCAGCCGCGATATCTTCACCGGATCAACGGGATCGACGACATGGGTCAGGTCCATCGTCAGCGGCCCGCGTTGTGAGCGGAACGTCGAAAAACCCTGCCCGTGCCAGGTTTCGTAGGTCATTGTCGGGTCACGCACCACGGCAGCCATTGGCGAGAACGCCCTGCCACTGGCATGATCGTAGATATAGATGCCCTCGCCCGGCCGGTTGGTGACCGGATCGTTCGACCATGGCGTCAACTGATAGTCGCGGCTGTTGCGGCTCCAGGTGAAGGCAGCGCCTTCAGCCGAAATGTGGAACCCGAACGATGGGTTGGAGATCACGTTGATCCACGGCTGCGGCGTCGTGCGCCGGCCGGCAAGACGCACGACGTAGTGGCGTCCGTCGCCGTCGAAGCCGCCGAAACCGTTCCATTGGTCGAGCCCGCTGCCGTCGACGCGGCCCTCGATCAGTGCCTGGGCGGCAGATGCTTGCGACGTCGGCACCGGCAAGGACGGCTCGCGAAGCGCTGCAAGGTCTGCCGGCTGGAGGGCGGCGTCCCGCGCCTGCAGTGCCGCAGCCTCGGCGCGCTCGATCTGGTCGAAGATGGTGCCGTTGCGCGTATGCAGCACCACCCGAGCGACGGCGAGCAAGGTCCTGTAGGTCGTTTCCTCCATCAGATCGCGTCGCACCGCGAAGATGTGCTGGCGGGGTCCGAGTTCCTTGCCGCGCAACCGGCTGTTTTCGCACAGCGTCTCCACCGCGCGCTGCAGGTCCTGCACGTAGGATGACGCCTGCTCGTTGACGACGACAAAATCGATCATCATGCCGCGGGCGCGCATGTATTCCTGGAAGCGAAGCGCCTGGGCGACGATCTCCAGATCGGCGACATCGGCGATCCTGACCAGGAAAATCGGAAAATCGCCGGATATGCTGGTCGGCCACAGGCTGGACTGCCTGCCGAGCCCGGAGACGATGGATTCGCCGGGAAGGCGCAGGAACGGGTCGGGATAGATCAGATAGCGCGCCAGCTTCTGCACATTGGCGGCGTCCGACAGACTGAGGCCAAGGTGCCGGGTCTGCACCTGCGAGCGCGTCCAGGCGAGCATCGCCTGGCGGGCGAAGCTTTCGGGATGGTCGAGCCGGGCGATGGCGGCATCCAATTCGGCGCGATGGGTACCGACGACGGTCCAGAAGGTCAGCGAAATCTTCTTGTTGGCCGGCACGCGCACCTGCCGGCGAAGCGAGGCGATCGGATCCAGGGTGAAGCCGGAATGGCCGCCAAGCTTGGCGCCGGGATCAAAGGCAGCCGCCTCGGTGATAGTGCGGCCACGGCCGATGAAGGCGCGCCTGTCGGTTTCCGCCTCGGCGTCGCGCGCCGATCCAGACGGGTCGGTGACGAAGTGCACCATGGTGACGTCGGGTTCATCCTTTTCGCGCTTGCGCCTGGTGGCGAAGATCGCGCCGTTGTTCGGCGCGATCTCGGTTTCCACGAACATCTTCGAAAAAGCCGGATGGGCATTATCGGAGGGCTCGGAGCCCAGCACCAGTTCGGCAAACGAGGTTACTTCGATATGCCGGTCGGCGGGGCCATCATTGTGGAGCGTCACCCGTCGGCCCTCACCATTGCCTTCCGAGATGACGATGCACTCGACTTCCGAACGCAGCGATCCAACCGATTTGACGAAGCTCGCCTTGTCGTCAGAAAACAGCGTCTGCGCCCGCTCGCCGGCGGCGCGCTTCGGCTCGGCGGTGGCCGACCACCAGTCGCCGTTGCTGGCGTCGCGCAGGAAAATATAGGAACCAAGGCGGTCCTCGGTCGGATCCGGCTGCCAGCGCGTGACGGCAAGGTCGCCCCAGCGGCTGTAGCCGGAGCCGGTGGCGGTGACCATGACCGAGTAGCGGCCATTGGACATGACACTGGTCGAGCGCAGCGCCCTGAGCGGATCGAGCACGATGCGGGTGTCCGGGCTTTCCAGCTCGGTCTCGTCCTTCGAGCGCTCGTCGGCCTCGGTTCTGACGGTCGCAGTCGGGATGTCGCGCGGCGCCCTTTCCTGCAGCAGCAATTCGGCCGACTCGATCACCGGATCGCTGTGGAAGCGATCGCGCAGGCGCCCTTCGAAGATCGCATCGGCAACTGCGGCAATCGACATGCCGGAGTGGTGGGCCATGTAGTTGAGCACGACGGCGTGGTCGGTGCCCTCGGGGACGCGTTGCGGCGTGAAATCCACCGCGTCGTAAAAGCCGTGCCGGCCCAGCGCGCCCAGCCGCCTCAGCCTGGCCAGGTTCTGCACGGATTCATGCGGCGTGAACTGCGCTGCCAGCACGGTCGCGTAAGGCGCGATTACCGTATTTTGGCCAAGGCCGCGCTTCAGGCCGAGCCCGGGCACGCCGAAATTGGTGTACTGATAGGTCAGTTCACGGTCGCGGGCGTTGTAGGCCGCTTCCGAAATCCCCCAGGGAACGTTCTTCGAACGGCCATACTGGATCTGGCGCTTGATGATGAGCTTGCTGGTCTGGTTGAGAATGCTGCCTTGCGGTTCCTTCATCACCAGGGGCGGCATCAGATATTCGAACATCGAGCCGGACCAGGACATCAGTGCGCCCTGGAAGCCGATCTCGACGATCGGCCGGCCGAGCCGGAACCAGTGCTCGGTCGGCAAATCGCCCTTGGCGATGGCGAACAGGCTGGTCAGCCGCGCCTCGGAGGCCAAAAGATCGTAGCAGCTTTCGTCGAGCTGATGCTCCTCGACCCGGTAACCGATCGACAGGAGCTTGCGTTCGGGCCGCATCAGGAACGAGAAATCCATCTCGAAGGCGAAACGGCGCGTGCGCTCGCGCAACGTCAGAAGCTTGGCCCGCAATGCCGCGACGGCGTTTTCGTCGCTGTGCGCGTCGTGCACATGCGCCTCGCAGGTGGCTTCGAGCCTGGCCGCCCAATCGGCGATGGTGTCGCTCTGGGTCGACGCGGCCTCGGTGTGGATGGCTGTCGCGAGCTTGCGTATCTCGCCGGCCAGGACGGCCAGGTTGATGGTACGGATCGACGCCATCTCCGGCTGCGCCTTGATCAATTCGACCGCCCGCCGCATGCCATCGAGACGGTCGGCGAGCCGCTGGCGCAAGGGCCGCAATTGACGCCGGTCGTCGGGCAGTTCCTCAAGGCTTTCGTCGAGGATGGTGACAGTATCGAGGATGCCTTCGAAGTCGCCCTGCACATGCACCGACGGCGCTTCGGCCCATTCGGCGCAGGCTGCGGCCACAGCCACCAGATGGCCGGCGAGATTGCCGCTGTCGACTGCAGAAATGTAAAGCGGATAGAGCGGCTTCAACGTCGTGGTGTCGTACCAGTTGAAGAGATGACCGCGATCGCGCGGCATGCTCTCGATGGTCGACATGGTCGCGTCGATGCGGTTGACGGCGTCGGAGAGGCTGATCCAGCCGAAGTCGCGTGCCGAAATCACCGACAGCAGGTAGACGCCGATATTGGTCGGCGAGGTGCGGGGCGCCACCACGGGGGCCGGGCTTTCCTGGAAATTATCCGGCGGCAGATGGTGATGCTCGGCCGTCACGAAGGTCTCGAAATAGTGCCATGTACGCCGCGCCACGGTGCGCAGCGCGTGGATGTCGGCGGCCGATATGCGCAGGCGGTCCTCGGTTTCGGCCGAACGGCTGATCCAGCAGGCGATGGCGGGCGAGCCGATCCAGAACAAGGCAAAGAAGAAGGCGACGAAGGCGCCGGTGGAATCGGCCAGCACCGGGACGGCGAGGCCGACGACGCCGATGATCACGGCGCCGTACATGATGCTGTAGTAGGAGCCGAGATCGTTGTCGCCGCCCTTGTGTGCCTGCGAGGCGGTGCGCCATTCGAGCAGGTTCTGGCGGCTGACGAACAGGCGGTAAAGCGTGCGGATGATCGCGTCGCCCATCATCCAGGCTAGGTGCGCCATCAGGACAATCTTCAGCGCCACCAGGGCGGTACCGAAGGCAACATCGCGTGCCAGCGCCGAGAAATGGCCGCGCGGCGTCTGATCGCCGCTCTTCGGCAGGATGGCGTTGACGATGTCGAAAGTGGGCGCCATGAACAGCGTGAGGATCAGCAGCGCCTGCCATTGCGCGGCCTGCGTGAAGGGCAGCAGCGTCCAGCCGGCGATCGCGGCCATCACCCAGAAGATCGGCGTCACCGAGCGGCGTAGATTGTCCACCATCTTCCAGCGCGACAGCGCCGGCACGTTTGAGCGCGGGCCGAGGATGAAGCCCAGAAGCTGCCAGTCGCCGCGTGCCCAGCGATGGTGGCGCGACGCATCGACCGAATAGCGGGTCGGATAGTCCTCGACCAGTTCGACGTCGGTGACCAAGGCCGAGCGCGCCAGGGCGCCTTCGAGCAGATCATGGCTGAGGATGGTGTTTTCCTCGATGCGGCCCTTCAGCGCCGCCTCGAAGGCGTCGACATGGTAGAGACCTTTGCCGGTGAAGGAACCGTCGCCGAAGATGTCCTGGTAGAGGTCCGACACCGCAAAGACGTATGGATCGAGCCCGCGATTGGCGGAAAAGACACGCTGAAAGAACGATGCCTCGTCGCCGCTGGTCAGCGACGCGGTGATGCGCGGCTGCAGGATGGAATAACCTGCAGTAACCTCGCGCCGTGCGACATCGAAATGCGGACGGTTGAGCGGGTGGCAAAGCTTGCCGGCCAGCGCAGCGACGGCGTCGCGGGTGGTGCGGGTGTCGGCGTCGAGCGTCATCACGTGGACGACGCTCTCCGGCAATGGCACTTCCAACGGCAGGAAGGTGGTGTCGCTGTCGCCGCGCAGCAGAAGGTTCAATTCGTGCAGCTTGCCGCGCTTGCGCTCCCAGCCCATCCAGACGCCTTGCGATGCGTTGTAGAGCCGGCGCCGATGCAGCAGATAAAAGCGCGGCGCGCCTTCCGAGGGATAGCGGGCGTTCAGCCTGGCGATTTCGGCGCGGGCGAATTCGAGGATTTCGACATCCGCCGTATCGATCTCGGTCTTCGAGTCCGGCCAGTCGGAAAGCAGCGCGAAATAGACCTCACCCGCCGTATTGGCGAGGTGATGCACCTCGATGTTGCGGATGTTCTCCTCGACATCGTCGCGCGAGCCGATCAGCGACGGCACCACCACCAGCGTGCGCGCCTCGGGCGGCACACCGTGCCTGAAATCATAGCCGACGAGACGCGTCGGTTTCAAAAACAGCGAGACGACGGTGTTGAAGAATGCGAGCGCGCCTTCGCTGGCCGGCACCGCGAACAGGGCCAGCATCAGGACGATCGACGGCACCGACAGGCCGAGATTGGCAAGCGCATTGCCGGAAACGACCAGAAGCAGGACCGTCAGCGCAAACACCGGCACGACGATGCCCAGCCATCCGGTCTTGCGGAACGTCCGGTTCAGCGTCTTGCCGATGGTCGGCCGGTAGCCGATCGACCGCTCGAGCTCCTGCCGGCGCGGGCCGACCAGAAAGAAGCCGACGTCGGTGTGAGCGATCGGACCGCTTTCGGAGCCCGGTGCATCGGCAGCATGGCCGGCGAGCTCGATCGCCCTTTCGGCAACGCGAAATTCGGAGAGGTCGGAACGGCGCGCCAGCTCCTCGATCGCAGTCCGGTATTGGTCGCGCGAAAAGAAATCGAGGGCGGCGAAATCGGTGCGTTCGCGCAGCAAGGTGTCGATGCGGCTGACGCCCTCGAACCACACCGTCCAGTCGACGTCGTTGATCAGGCGCAGGCCGCGGATGATGTTGCCGGTGGTCACGTTGCCGCTGGACAGCGTGTGGTGCTCGCTGAGGATGATCTCCTCGGCGTCGGAGCCGGTCCTTTCCAGCTCGCCCTCCAGCCATTCCAGCGCCCTGCCGGCATTTTGCGAGCCGTCACGCAGCCGGTAGAGCAATTGGGTGGCGAAGGTGGTGTCCTGCGCATGGGCGCTGTAGTGGGAAAGTATCGCCTGCCGGTCGGCGCTGTCGTCCGTCGCCAGCACACGGTCGGCGACCTCGTTGGCGATCTGGCGCAGTTCCCGCGTGCGATTGACGCGGACCGCGATGCGGCGAAGGTTCTCGATCAGGACGAAGCGCAGCAGCGACGGCAGCGCCCATAATTCGCCGATCTTCAGCGGCTCGACGGACTGGAAGCCTTCGACGATCGCCTTGAACATGGCCGACGAGACGGAACTGTCGGAATGCGCGACATAGGTCCACGCGACCGCCAGTGCGCGCGGCACGCTGGATCCATCCGACAGTTTCAGCGTCGGCAACTGGCGATAGAAGCGGCGCGGCAGGTCGCGCTTGACCTGAAAAATGGTCTCCTCGACCAGATAGTTGTTGTCGAGCAGCCACTGCGCCGCGGGCGTGATCGTTTCGCCCCTCGCCTGGGCAGCGTTGGTGGAACGGTAGACATCGAGAATCTTCCTGGCGCTGTCACGAATGCGCGCCTGAAAATCGAAAGGCGTCAGACCGAACAAGTCCTTGGCATCGCCATTGGCAAGGGCTGCGCCCAAAGCGCGCAGCCGATCTTCCGGCAGGAAATGGGAGCGTATCGGCTCGTCGGTGACAGCCGGGAAGCTGGCGCTCGTCTTTTCGATCTGTGCGAGATTGGTCTGGATATTCATCTAAGGTTCCGTGTTGGGGACGCAGTGCGGCGTCACCGCCACGGCAATGTCCCTAAAACCGGTCCAAATGCAATTGGTTGCATCGCAACACTTGGCCGAAAGTTTGTTTCCGCACCACGACAAGATGCTGTCTCTCGACAACTTCCAGGCGAGCACTATGAGCATCGTTTCGGCTTCTGATCGGCGGAAGATTCAGGCTTTTTCGTGATGCAGCGACCAGCTTACGCGATATTTGGCCGGCGTCACGATCATGTTTGGAAACAGACGTTAATCGTTGCCGGCAATGCGGTCGATGCGGATCACGAACAGCCTGGCCGGCCGGACGGGGTCCAGGTGCAGTTCCGGCGCTTGCGCCCCGAGCAACAGCGCGTCGAGCGGCCCCAATTGCATGGGCGCCGCGCCGGCCACGCTGAGTTCGCCGTCGACGCACAGAATAAGTGTTTCATCGGCTTCGGCCTGGATCTCCGTCGAAGCCGGAATCAGCAGGCGCTCGACCGTGTGGGCCGCCCGGGCGCGGCGGGTCATGACGTTGAGGTCGGTGATCGGGCCAGCGATCAGCGTGGCTTGCGTCGGCACGTCGGCCGGAAAGGCAAGCGGTGCGGAACCCTTGGTGATTTCGACCGGCGGCCGGCCGGCGATATCGAGGACCATGCCCTCGCCTTCCAGCAAGGCCAAGGTCCGGTCGACGCCAGCGAAGCCGGAGAACGGGCCGCTGCCCTCGACCAGCGCCATCGAGACACGCCAGTCGAAATCGTCGAGCCCGGCACCTGGCGGCGACACGACAATCTCCGTCGTCACCCCGCCGCCGTTCTTCCACGGCATCGACCGGTATTCGGCTGCCCGAAGGATGCGCAAGGCGCGGCTCAGTCCAAAATGCCGGGCAGGTTAAGCTGGTTCTCCCTGGCGCACTCGATCGCGATGTCATAGCCGGCATCGGCGTGGCGCATGACGCCGGTCGCCGGGTCGTTCCACAAAACCCGCTCCAGGCGCTTGGCCGCCTCGGGCGTGCCATCGGCGACGATGACCATGCCGGCATGCTGCGAAAAGCCCATGCCGACGCCGCCGCCATGGTGCAGCGACACCCATGTGGCGCCGGACGCCGTATTGAGCAGGGCATTGAGCAAGGGCCAGTCGGAGACGGCATCCGAGCCGTCCTTCATCGCCTCCGTCTCGCGGTTCGGCGAGGCGACCGAGCCGGAATCGAGGTGATCGCGGCCGATGACCACCGGTGCCTTCAGTTCGCCCCTGGCGACCATCTCGTTGAAGGCGAGGCCGAGCCGATGGCGATCGCCGAGCCCAACCCAGCAAATGCGCGCCGGCAGGCCCTGGAAGGCGATGCGCTCGCGCGCCATGTCGAGCCAATTGTGCAGATGGGTGTTGCCGGGCGTGAGTTCGCGCACTTTGGCGTCGGTCTTGTAGATATCCGCGGGGTCGCCGGAAAGCGCTGCCCAGCGGAACGGGCCGATGCCGCGGCAAAACAGCGGACGGATATAGGCCGGCACGAAACCTGGGAAGGCAAAAGCATTCTCGAAGCCCTCCTCCTTCGCCACCTGGCGGATGTTGTTGCCGTAATCGAGCGTCGGCACGCCGGCGTTCCAGAACGCCACCATCGCCTCGACGTGCTCGCGCATCGACGCGCGGGCAGCTCTTTCGACGGCCTTCGGGTCGCTGCTGCGCTTCTCGCGCCATTCGGCCAGCGACCAGCCCTTGGGCAGATAGCCGTTGAGCGGGTCATGCGCCGAGGTCTGGTCGGTGACGATGTCGGGGCGCACGCCGCGCCGCACCAGTTCCGGCAGGATGTCGGCGGTGTTGCCGACGAGGCCGACCGATTTCGCCTCACCGGCTTTGGTCCAGCGCTCGATCTTTTCCAGAGCCTCGTCGAGCGTGTCGGCGCGTTCGTCGACGTAACGGGTGCGCAGCCGGAAATCGATGCGGTCGGGATCGCATTCGACGGCCAGGCAGCAGGCGCCGGCCATGACCGCGGCGAGCGGCTGGGCACCGCCCATGCCGCCAAGGCCGCCGGTCAGTATCCACTTGCCCCTGAGATTGCCGCCATAGTGCTGGCGGCCGGCCTCGACGAAGGTCTCATAGGTGCCCTGCACGATGCCTTGCGTGCCGATGTAGATCCACGAGCCGGCCGTCATCTGGCCGTACATCATCAGGCCCTTTCTATCGAGCTCGTTGAATTTCTCCCATGTCGCCCAGTGCGGCACCAGGTTGGAATTGGCGATCAGCACGCGCGGGGCGTCAGGATGAGTGCGGAACACGCCGACCGGCTTACCCGATTGCACCAACAGCGTCTCGTCGTCGCCAAGGGTCTTCAGCGAGGCAACGATGCGGTCGAAATCGTTCCAGGTGCGCGCCGCCCGGCCGATGCCGCCATAAACGACCAGTTCATTGGGGTTCTCGGCAACATCGGGATCGAGATTGTTCATCAGCATGCGCAACGGCGCTTCCGTCAGCCAGGTGCGGGCGTTGAGCTCGCTGCCGCGCGGGCTGCGCACTTCACGGATGTTGTGGCGAGGATCGGTCATGATTGTCCCTTTCGAATGAAGCGCGCCGCGCATCAGCGCTCGGCCCAGGCGATCGCGGTTTCCAGGATCTTTCTCAGCGTGACGCGGATCGGCGCCGCGAATTCGGCATCGTAAGGCACCGGCCAATTGCCGGGTATGCCCTTGCCTTCGGGCTCGCGCAGATAGCCGCGGTTGGACAGCTCCATCTGCAGCGCGTGGACGCCGTTTTGCGGCTGGCCGAAATGGCGCGTGATCCAGCCGCCCTTGAAGCGGCCGTTGACGACGAAGCTCTCGCCGGTTTCGCCCAGAATCTGCCTTACTTCCTCCTGCAGCGTTGGATCGGCGCTCTTGCCGTCGTTGGTGCCGAGATTGAAGACCGGTAATTTGCCTTCGAATAGGCGCGGCAGCACCGAACGGATCGAATGGCAGTCATAGACGACGATCTTCCCATGCAAAGCGCGCAGCCTGTCGACCTCGGCCTGCAGCGCGGCATGATAGGGCAGGAAGAATTTTTCGCGGCGTTCGTCGATCTCCGACGGTCCCGGCTCTTCACCTTTGCGGTAGAGTGGATCGCCGTCAAAGGTCTCGGTCGGACAGAGCCCAGTCGTCGTCTGGCCGGGATAGAGCGAGGCGCCGGACGGATCGCGGTTGACGTCGATGACGGTGCGCGAAATCGCCGTATGCACAACGGTCGCGCCGAGGTCTTCTGCGAAGTCATAAAGCTTGTCGATCCACCAGTCGGCGTCACGGCGACCGAGCCAGGGCGAGATTAGCCGGCTGTCGAGGCCGGCGAGATCGATGCCGGTATGCGGGATCGAAACCAGCAAGGGTGCCGTGCCTTGGGTGACGGTGAGCCAGGAGGGCGAGGTCATCGGAAGTCTCCACGCGACAGAACGCCACTTTGCGACCGTCTTTGAACACCGATCTCGCTTTTTGTCGGTTGCGACGTATTTTGTTCTTGCTTTGTGCCGGCAGCTATGCTACTAATTTGTCTATGGTGCTGATTCAGCCCGACGACCCGCCCTCGAGGCGGGTTTTTTGTTTCTGGCCTTGAAAGTTTCGGTGTTGCCGGGCTGAGGTTGGCGGGACAGCGCCCCCCTCTGTCCTGCCGGACATCTCCCCCTCCAGGGGGGAGATTGGCTATCATCTCTACTTTCGCCAATCTCGTAGGATGCAGAAAGGGCGCAGTCCGCGAAGCTGCCAATCTCCCCCCTGGAGGGGGAGATGTCCGGCAGGACAGAGGGGGGCGCGACGGAACACGACCCATCGCGGCGTAACGCAGCGATAACAGTGTCATGACGTAATCCCCGGCAGCTTCACCGCGCTTGCCGCTTCCACCGCCGCGCCGCTGCGTACCATGGCGATGGCCTTCTCCATGTCCGGGTGGAAGTGCCGGTCGTTGTCGAGATGCGGCACCTCTGCCCTGACCAGCCGGCGCACCGCCTCCAGTGCCGCGCTCGAGGCCAGAGGCGCATGGAAATCGCAGCCCTGTGCGGCGGCCAGCAATTCGATGCCGATGACGGCCGTCGCATTCTCGACCATGCCGATGAGCCGGCGCGCCCCATGCGCCGCCATCGAGACATGGTCTTCCTGGTTGGCCGAGGTCGGGATCGAATCGACGCTGGCCGGATAGGCTTTTTGCTTGTTTTCAGAAACCAGTGCCGCGGCCGTGACCTGAGGGATCATGAAACCGGAATTCAAACCCGGCTTGGGCGTGAGAAAGGCCGGCATGCCCGACAGCGCCGGGTCGACCAGCATGGCGATGCGCCGCTCCGACAGCGAGCCGATTTCGCAGACGGCGAGCGCGATCATGTCGGCGGCGAAGGCCACCGGCTCGGCGTGGAAATTGCCACCCGAAAGTGCGGAGTCGTCCTCGGCAAAGATCAGCGGATTGTCGGTGACGCCGTTGGCCTCGGTGGCGAGCGTGTCCGCGGCCTTGCGGAGCACGTCGAGTGCTGCGCCCATCACCTGCGGCTGGCAGCGCAGGCAATACGGATCCTGCACGCGCTCGTCGCCGACGCGGTGCGATTCACGGATGGCGCTGCCGGCCATCAAATTGCGCAACGCCTCGGCCGTCTCGATCTGGCCGCGATGTTTCCGGAGCAGATGGATGCGTGGATCGAACGGAGCGTCGGAGCCTTTGGCGGCATCGGTCGACAGCGCGCCGGCGACCAGTGCCGACTGGTAGAGCACCTCCGCTTCGAACAAAGCGGCAAGCGCATACGCGGTCGAGAACTGGGTGCCGTTGAGCAGCGCCAGGCCTTCTTTGGCGCCCAGTATCACCGGCTCCAGGCCGTGCGAAACGAAGGCGACCTTGGCGGGAAAGCGGCCATGCGGGGTAAAGCACTCGCCGACGCCGATCATCACCGCGGTCATGTGCGACAGCGGCGCAAGGTCGCCGGAAGCGCCAACCGAGCCTTGCGCCGGCACCACGGGAATAACGTCGTTGGCCAGCATCGCCTCGAGCAGTTCGATGGTCCGCGGCCGCACGCCGGAGGCGCCCTGTGCCAGGCTGGCCAGCTTCAGCGCCATCATCAGCCGGCAAATTGCGACGGGTATCGGCTCGCCGACGCCGGCGGCATGCGACAGCACGATGTTTCGCTGCAGCGTTTCCAGGTCGGCGGCGGGGATGCGAACACTGGCCAGCTTGCCGAAGCCGGTGTTGATGCCATAGACCGGCTCGCCTTTGGCAACGATCCTGGCGACAGCCTCGGCGCTGGCCTTGATCTTCGGCCGGCAGGCATCGTCGAGTCTCAGTGCGGCGCCGCGATAGATGGCGCGCCATTCGGCCAGCGTGGCATTGCCTGGCCTTAGCTTGAGTTCGGTCATTGTCCCCTCCAGATGCGGGCATGCAGCGGGTTGAAGCCCATGCGGTAGACGAGTTCGGCTGGGCGTTCGACGTCCCAGATCGCCAGATCGGCGGATTTTCCGGCCTCCAGCGTACCGGTCTGTCCAAGCAGCCCGAGCGCGCGGGCAGCCTCGCGCGTGACGCCGGCAAGGCATTCATCGACGGTCAGGCCGAACAACGTCGCCGCCATGTTCATGGTCAGCAGCAGCGAGGTCAGCGGCGACGTGCCGGGATTGTTATCGGTGGCAACGGCCATCCTGACGCCATGCTGGCGAAAAAGGGCGATCGGCGGCTTCTTGGTCTCGCGGATGAAGTAGTAGGCGCCGGGCAAGATGGTCGCCACGGTTCCGGCCTTCGCCATCGCCGCCGCACCTGCCTCGTCGGTATATTCGAGGTGGTCGGCCGATAGCGCACGATAGCGCGCCGCAAGTTTGGCGCCGTGCAGATTGGACAGCTGGTCCGCATGGAGCTTGACCGGCAGGCCCGCCGCCTTCGCGGCATCGAACACGCGGGCGATCTGCTCCGGCCAAAATGCAATGCCTTCGCAAAAGCCGTCGACGGCATCGGCCAGGCCCTCGGCAGCGATGGCCGGCAAAATCTCGTTGGCGACAAGATCGATAAAGGCGTCCTTGTCACCTTTTGCTTCGGGCGCCAGCGCATGGGCGCCGAGGAAAGTGGTCCTGACCGTCACCGGCCGCTCACCGCCCAGCCGTCGCGCGGCGCGCAACGACTTCTTCTCGTTTTCGAGGTCGAGACCGTAGCCGGATTTGATCTCGACTGTGGTGACGCCTTCGGCGATCAGCGCATCGAGGCGCGGCAGCGACTGGGCGACCAGCTCGTCCTCGCTGGCGGCGCGCAACGCCTTGACCGAGGAAACGATGCCGCCGCCGGCCTTGGCAACCTCTTCATAGGTGGCGCCGGCCAGCCGCATCTCGAATTCATTGGCACGGTTGCCGGCGTGGACAAGATGAGTGTGGCAGTCGATCAGGCCAGGCGTGATCCAGCGACCGTCGCAGTCGATCGCCTCGGCGCTTTCGCGGAGCGCTGCCGGCATGTCGGCTTCCGGCCCGGCATAGACAATCCGGCCATTGCGCACGGCGATTGCACCGTGCTCGACGACGCCTGACCCGGTGCTGCTATCCACCATGGTCGCGAGGCGCGCATTGCGCCACAGGCGAACCTCCCCTGCCCGGCTTTTGCTCTCTGCAGCCATCATCTTTTCCGTTTCAATCGGTGACGATTATGTATATACATATCAAAAGGCACTGCAAGCACTATCATCGCATGGCAGACCGGGATTTGGAGAAAAACGTGACGGCAATCTTCGCGGAACAGGCACTTCTGCCCGACGGCTGGCACAGCAATGTGCGGATCGTCATCTCCGACGGCAGGATCGCCACGGTCGAGGCGAATACCTCGCTCCTGCCTGGCGACGAGCGCCATGCCATCCTTTTATCCGGCATGCCGAACCTGCACAGCCACGCCTTCCAGCGCGGCATGGCCGGGCTTGCCGAATTGCGCGGGCCTTCCGCCGATAGTTTCTGGAGCTGGCGCGAGGTGATGTACCGTTTCGCGCTGTCGATGACGCCGGACCAGGTCGAGGCGGTCGCGGCCCAGCTCTATGTCGAGATGCTGGAGGCCGGGTTCTCGCGTGTCGGCGAGTTTCACTATTTACACCACGACCGCGACGGCCGGCCCTATGCCAACATCGCCGAGATGGCGGAGCGCATCATTGCCGCAGCGTCCGAGACCGGCATCGGGCTGACGCTGTTGCCGGTGTTCTACGCGCATTCCTCTTTCGGCGGCGCTGCGCCAAATGAAGGCCAGCGGCGGTTCATCAACAATGTGAACCAGTTCTCGCGGCTTGTTGAGAAATGCCGCGAATCCGTTCGCAGCTTGAATCAAGGCGTTGTCGGCGTCGCCCCGCACAGCCTGCGTGCCGTGACACCGGAGGAACTGGAAAACATCACGGTGATGGCGCCGGAGGGGCCCATCCACATCCACGTCGCCGAGCAGATGAAGGAGGTCGAGGACTGCCTTGCCTGGTCCGGGGCGCGGCCGGTCGAGTGGCTGCTTGCCAATGCCAAGGTCGACCGGCGCTGGTGTCTCATCCACGCCACCCACATGACCGACACAGAGACGGTGCAAATGGCGAAAAGCGGCGCCGTTGCCGGCCTTTGTCCGATCACCGAGGCCAATCTCGGCGACGGCACCTTTGCCGCGTCCTTGTTCATGCAGCATGGCGGCCGCTTTGGCATCGGCTCGGATTCAAACGTCCTGATCGGCCTGCCGGACGAGTTGCGGCAGCTCGAATATTCGCAGCGCCTCGCCCACCGCGCCCGCAACGTGCTGGCGGTGGCCGGTGGCTCGACCGGCCGTGCTTTGTTCGATGCAGCGCTCGATGGTGGCAGTGCCGCGTTGGGCGCCGGCCCCTCGCAGATCGCAGCAGGTGCCCCGGCCGATTTCGTCTCGCTCGACGGCAAGCATCCATCGCTGGCCGGCAAGACGGGCGATACAATCCTTGACGCCTGGATTTTTGCCAACGGCACCAAGATCGATTGCGTCTGGGTGCATGGCAAGAAACTGGTCAGCGGCGGCATGCATGCCAGGCGCGATGCTATCGCCGAGCGGTTCCGCAAGGTGATGACGGCGCTTTCGGCATGAGTATGATCGCGACAATAAGCGCGGATTCTGGAAGCGCGGACGGCGGCGAGGTTCTTTCGCTGCACCAGCGCATCCTGTCGGACATCAGCGAACGGATCCTGTCGGGTGCCTGGGCGCCCGGCCACCGCATTCCGTTCGAGCATGAACTGACGGCCGAATACAATTGTTCGCGCATGACAGTGAACAAGGCGCTGTCGCAACTGGCCAAGGCCGGGCTGATCGAGCGCCGGCGTCGTTCGGGCAGCTTTGTCCGCCGGCCGCAATCGCAGGCGGCCGTTCTCGAAATCCACGACATCCGGATCGAGGTCGAGGCACTTGGCTTGCCCTACCGCTATGAGCGCATGGCGCGAAGCGGAAGGCGCAGCAGCGCCGACGACCGAGCCCTGCTGGAACTCGACGTCGCCGGGCCGGTGCTGGCGCTGGAATGCCTGCATTTCGCCGGCAAGCGGCCGTTTGCCCACGAGCAGCGGCTGATCAACCTGGCTGCCGTGCCGGAAGCCGCCGAAGAGGCGTTTTTCGAGACCGCTCCCGGTCCGTGGCTGATCGGGCGCGTGCCGTGGAGTGCCGCCGAGCATCGCATTCGCGCGGTTGCCGCCGAAAAGCACATCGCGGCGGCGCTCGACATCGAGACCGGCGCGCCCTGCCTGGTGATCGAGCGGCGGACATGGAGCGCCGAGCACCCCGTCACCCATGTCCGGTTCACCTATGCGGCAGAGAACCACACTCTCGTGGCAAGGTTCACGCCATCGCAGGGGTGAGCTCCTAACCCTCCCCCTTGAGGGGAGGGTCGCGGAGCAAATTGCCGCGCGGCGGCATTTTGTGACGCGGGGTGGGGTCGGAGCAACCTCGCCGACCCCACCCCGTCTCGCAGTCTCCGCTTCGCTTCGACTACTCGCCGACCCTCCCCTCGAGGGGGAGGGTTAGAGCCGCATTCTCAAATCGCCGCGGTAACAATGATCTCGACCAGATATTCCGGTCCGGCAAGTTTCGCTTCGCCCGTGGCGCGGGCCGGCGTGTTGCCCTGCGGCACCCATTTGTCCCATTCCGCGTTCATCTCGGCAAAGGTGCTCATGTCGGCCAGCCAGATGATCGCCTGCAGGATCTTGGTTTTGTCGGTGCCGGCCTTGGCCAGCAATTCGTCGATCGCCGCCAGAATGTCCCTGGTCTGGGCACCGACGTTTCCGCCCGGCTTGCCGACCTGACCGGCCAGATAGACGGTGTTGCCGTGGATGACGATCTGGCTCATGCGTGGGCCTACATCGATGCGACGAATGCTCATTGGATATTCCTTCTCCTCTTGTCAGCTGCGCCTGTTTAGGGGCCGGGTTCGCCGGGAGCAAGGCCGCTCGAGCGGAACTTCTTGAGCCAAGCCAATGCACACAACATGACGGCCCGGCCGCAATTCCGCCCGATTGGCTTGTTGACTAATGTAATAACATCACATATCGAATCCGCCCCTGCACCACCGATCGTCGCCCCATGGATCGTCACATGAGCCAAACCTGCCTGACCTTCCGCGACCTGACGCTGGGCTACAACAGCCACCCAGCGATCCACCACCTCGATGGTACGATCCGCAAGGGGTCGTTGACGGCGGTCGTCGGCGCCAACGGCTCCGGCAAGTCGACGCTGATGAAGGGCATTGTCGGCGTCCTGAAGCCGATGGCCGGTGCGGTGATCCGGGCGCCCGGCGTGCGCGCCGCCTATCTGCCGCAGCAATCGGAGCTCGACCGTTCCTTTCCGGCCCGTGTCGTCGACCTGGTTTCACTTGGCCTATGGCCGCGGCGCGGCATGCTCGGCCGTTATACAAGGGAAGATCGCGACTCGGTCAGCGAGGCGCTGATGGCCGTCGGCCTCGGCGGTTTCGAGAAGCGCCCGATCGACACGTTGTCGGGCGGCCAGCTGCAGCGCACGCTGTTTGCCCGCGTGCTGTTGCAGGATGCCGAGCTCATCCTGCTCGACGAGCCGTTCAACGCCGTCGATGCCAAGACGGTCGGTGACCTGATCGCGCTGATCAAGCGCTGGCACGGCGAGGAGCGCACGATCATGGTTGTGGTCCACGATCTCGATCTGGTGCGGCAGAATTTCCCCGAAACACTGCTGCTGGCGCGCCAGCCGATCGCTTGGGGAGAGACCAGGGAGACGCTGCGGCCGGAGAATTTGTTGCGTGCGCGTCGCTTCCACGAGGCCTGGGAGGATAACGCGCCATGGTGTGAGCCCAGCGAGCATGATCACCAGCACAGTGGCCACGAACACGGCCATGACCATGACCATCATCACGGCCCCGGGCCGACGGCGGCGTGATGGACGTGCTCTACGGTCTGTTCGTCGCTCCGTTCGCCGACTACGCCTTCATGCAGCGGGCGCTCGCCGGTTCGATGATGCTGTCGCTCGGCGCCTGCCCGGTCGGCGTTTTCCTGATGCTGCGGCGCATGAGCCTGTCCGGCGACGCCATGGCGCATGCCATCCTGCCGGGTGCTGCCGCAGGCTTCCTGTTCTATGGCCTGGAAATCCTGCCGATGACTATCGGCGGACTGATCGCCGGCATCATCGTGGCGCTCGGCGCCGGCGCCGTCTCGCGCTTCACCATCCAGCGCGAGGATGCCTCGATGGCGGCCTTCTATCTGATTTCGCTGGCCATCGGCGTGCTTATGGTGTCGATCCGCGGTTCCAGCGTCGATCTCATGCATGTGCTGTTCGGCACCGTATTGGCGCTCAACAACGAGGCGCTGACGCTGATCGGCGGCATCGTCGTGGTGACGCTGGCCAGCCTCGCCATCTTCTGGCGGGCGCTGGTCGCCGAATGCCTCGACCCTTTGTTCCTGCGCTCGGTCAGCCGGATGGGCAGCCCGGTGCATTTCATCTTTCTCGGCCTCGTCGTGCTCAATCTCGTGGGTGGTTTCCAGGCGCTCGGCACCTTGCTGTCGGTCGGGCTGATGATGCTGCCGGCGGCGGCGGCCCGCTTCTGGACGTCGCGCGTCGAGCCGATGTGCGTGTTGGCCACAGTGATCGGCTTTGCCTCCTGCATTGCCGGGCTGCTGTTGTCCTACCATGCGTCACTGCCCTCCGGCCCGGCCATCATCCTGTCCGCCGGCGTCGTCTATTTCGCCTCGATCCTGTTCGGCACGCGCGGCATCCTGCGCGCCCGCATCGTCCATCACCGCCACAGAACTGCCTGATCCCAACAAGGAGAAACTGTCCATGCTGAAATCGATCCGCACCGCGTTGGCCGTGAGCGTTATAACATTAACCGCCCTTGGCGCTTCGTCGGCCTTTGCTGAGCCGTTGAAAGTGGTCGCCAGCTTCACCATCATCGCCGATTTCGCCAAGAATGTCGGCGGCGACCGCATCGATCTGACCACCATCGTCGGGCCGGACGGCGACGCCCACGTCTACGAGCCGAGCCCTGCCGATGCGGTGGCCATGGCCAAGGCCGACATCGTGCTGGTCAACGGCCTGCATTTCGAAGGTTTTCTGCAGCGCCTGGTCGACGCCAGCGCTACCAAGGCTTCGATTGCCGTGCTGACCAAGGGGGTCACGCCCATCAATTTCAAACCCGAATTCGCCGAGGCCGACGCCGCCGAAGGCGCGGAAACCGATGGCGGCAAGACGGTCACCGATCCGCACGCCTTCCAGTCGATCGCCAACGCCAAGATCTATGTGAAGAACATCGCCGACGCCTTTTGCACGGCCGACGCTGCGGGTTGCGGCAGCTACAAGGCCAATGCAGCCGCCTATACGCAAAAGCTCGATGCGCTCGAGGGCGAAGTGCAGGCGGCGATCCAGTCGATCCCGCAAGAGAAGCGCGTCGTCATCACCTCGCATGATGCCTTCGGCTATTTCGAGAAGGCCTATGGCTTGACCTTCCTGGCCCCGGAAGGCGTGTCGACCGAGTCGGAGCCTTCCGCCGCCGACGTGGCCAAGCTGGTCAGCCAGGTGAAGCAGGACAAGGCGGCGGCGATCTTCGTCGAGAACATCACCAATCCGCGGCTGATCGAGCAGATCGCCAGCGAGACCGGCATCAAGGTGGGCGGCACGCTCTATTCCGATGCGCTGTCGCAGCCCGACGGCCCGGCCGCGACCTATATCGACCTGATGCGCAACAACATCGCCCAGATCAAAGGCGCGATCCTCGGCAGCTGAGCGATCGACCTCGTACATCCAGCCGGGCTGGCGTATGGCGCATCCAAGCACACGCGGCGCTGTCCGGCTGGATTTCCGGCATCGAAATCTCTATCTGCGCGGATGGATTTCTTTTCGCGCGGATTGCCGACCGGGTCAGGGAGTGGCAAGACTGCCGCTAACCAGATTGCGAGGACACCGCCATGGAATACCGACAGATCAGCGAGGACTATTCGGTCTCGGGCCAGATCCAGCCCGAGGACGTCGCGACCATCAAGGCCGCCGGCTTCAGAAGCGTGATCTGCAACCGGCCGGACGATGAGCAGCCCGGCCAGCCATCGGCCGACACCGTCAAGGCGGCGGTCGAGGGCGCCGGGCTCGCCTTCCGCTACATCCCCGTCATCAGCGGCCAGATCACGGCCGAGAATGTCGAGGACCAGGCCGAGGCGCTTGAGGAACTTGAAGGCCCGGTCTTCGCTTACTGCCGTTCCGGCGCCCGCTGCACCAATCTTTATGGGCTGATCCAGCAGTCGAAGGGGTGACATTCGCCCTCAGATCGGTAGCGCGCCGGTTTCCTTCAGCGTCTCCAGCACGATCGCCGTCTTCACGTGCTGCACGGATTCGTGCGGCAGCAGCACGCTGTTGACGAATTCCGACAGCGACTTCAGGTCGGGCGTCACCACTTTCAATATATAGTCCATCTCGCCCGTCAGCGCGTGCGCTTCCTGCACTTGCGGCAGCCGCGCCACCAATTCGCCGAAACGCCGCGCATTGTCGCGGTTGTGAGTGGCAAGCGTCACCGAGATGACGTTGACAAGGGAAAAGCCGAGCTTGTCGCGGTCGAGCACCGCCCGGTAGCCTTTGATATAGCCGTCCTCCTCCAGCCGCTGGCGACGGCGCGAGCATTGCGAAGCGGACAGGTTCACCCGTTCCGAGAGGTCGTTGTTGGTCAGGCGTGCATCGCCCTGCAGCAGAGCCATTATCTTGCGGTCAAACTGGTCGATGCGCGCCTCATCCATGAATTTCGGCTCCGCAGTGCACAACTCGCGCATAATCAGACCATTTTAAGCGTTTGAATGCAAGCAATTTGCACTCGCTCCGCGCTATGATTGCGCTCAGATATGGCCGACGCGGCCAAGGCCAGATTTCAGGCCAGATTTCGGAGCAATGCCATGGGTCCCTTCCCGCACGACGCACCGCCCGCCAAGATCAGCAAAACCAATCCCGCCGGCACCGACGGCTTCGAATTCGTCGAATTCGCGCATGCCGAGCCAGAAAAGCTCGCCGAACTGTTCACCCGTATGGGCTATGTGCCGGTCGCCAGGCACCGCAGCAAGAACATTACCGTCTGGCGGCAAGGCGACATCAATTATGTCGTCAATGCCGAACCCGGCTCGCATGCCATGAAATTCGTCGACAAGCACGGCCCTTGCGCCGCCTCAATGGCGTGGCGGGTGGTCGATGCCAGGCATGCCTTCGACCATGCGGTAGCCAGGGGCGCGACGCCCTATGAAGGCAACGACAAGACGCTCGATGTGCCGGCGATCGTCGGGATCGGCGGATCGCTGCTCTATTTCATCGAAGCCTACGGCGAGAAGGGGTCGGCTTACGACGCCGAGTTCGACTGGCTGGGCGAGCGCAACCCCAGGCCGGAAGGCGTCGGCTTCTACTATCTCGACCACCTCACCCACAATGTCTATCGCGGCCAGATGGACAAATGGTGGGATTTCTACCGCGACCTGTTCGGCTTTAAGCAGATCCATTTCTTCGACATCGACGGCAAGATCACCGGCCTGGTCAGCCGCGCCATCACCTCGCCGTGCGGCAAGATCCGCATCCCGCTCAACGAGTCCAAGGACGAGACCAGCCAGATCGCCGAATATCTGAAAAAGTATAATGGCGAGGGCATCCAGCACATCGCCGTCGGTACCGACAACATTTACGACGCCACCGACCGGCTGGCCGAAAACGGCCTGAAGTTCATGCCGGGTCCGCCGGAGACCTATTACGACATGTCCCATGCTCGCGTGAACGGCCACGATGAGCCGATCGAGCGTATGAAGAAGCACGGCATCCTGATCGACGGCGAAGGCGTGGTCGACGGCGGCACGACCAAGATCCTGCTGCAGATTTTTTCGAAAACCGTCATCGGGCCGATCTTCTTCGAATTCATCCAGAGAAAGGGCGACGAAGGCTTTGGCGAGGGCAATTTCCGCGCTTTGTTCGAA
The DNA here is from genome assembly GCF_040318565.1 of Mesorhizobium sp. M1142. Taxonomy (NCBI): domain Bacteria; kingdom Pseudomonadati; phylum Pseudomonadota; class Alphaproteobacteria; order Hyphomicrobiales; family Phyllobacteriaceae; genus Mesorhizobium; species Mesorhizobium sp. M1142. Next base: position 50,889 of record NZ_JAMYMK010000007.1, on the reverse strand, counting down.
TCGATCGAGCAGGACCAGATCAAGCGCGGCGTGCTGAGGGTGGACGGCAAGGCAGCGTAGCCAGCTCGGCCGAGGTGTCTTGTGGTTTGATCAATTATGACCTAAATTATGGTCATAAGGATCGAGTCATGAATGTTTCTATTGCCGAAGCCAAGGCCAAATTGTCGGAACTCGTCAGCCGCGCGGAAGCCGGCGAGGAGATCGTGCTCACACGCCACGGCAAGGTGGCGGCGCGTATCGTAGCTCCGGCAGTGGCCGAACCCCTGCCGCGTATCGGCGCATTGAAGGGCAAGATCTGGATTGCGGACGATTTTGATGAACTCGGTCCCGAGTGGGATGAGTACGTGAAATGACGGTCGGCCCGTTTCTCGCCGACACACACATCATCCTCTGGTCGATTTCGGACGATCGACGTCTCAGCGAGCACCACCGCGTTATTCTGGCTTCGGAAGCGGTGGTGTTCGCGAGCGCGGCAAGCATCTGGGAAATTGCCATCAAACGTTCGATCAGAAAACTTAATGCGCCGGACGATCTGCCAACGCTGCTTCCAAGGATGCAATTTCAGCCGCTCGCCGTAACCTTCCAGCACGCGAACGCCGTCGGCGGCCTACCCCACCACCATGGTGATCCGTTCGACAGGCTTCTGATTGCGCAGGCGCAAGTGGAGAACCTCACCATCCTGACATCCGACCCGCATTTCGCCCGTTACGATGTGGCTTTGGCATGATTATCCAAGCAGTTGGTCTCGCAAGCCCAGCCGCTCAACCTCCGCTTTCCTGAGTTTCACATCGTAATCGAGGAAGAACTCGTCGAGTTGCGGCGGTTTCACCGAGGTGCCGGACAGCATCGCGTGCACCTGGCCGCGATGATGGATGTCGTGGATGAAGAGATGGGCGAGCAAATCGCCGATCCGCTCCGGTAGCATGCCGTCCTCGCGCCGGTCGGTGAGAACGCGGCGCCCGAGATCGTCCGCCGACAGGCGGTCGCAAAAGGCGATCAGCCGCCGATCGGCCTCCGCCTGTTCAACAAAAAGCGCCTTGGCATCATTGAACGGCACAAAATCGTCATGGGCGGCGGCGCCGACGCCGCTCTCTTCGAGAAAATCGAGATAGAGGTGATCGACCGCGAGAATGTGGTTCAGCGTTGCCTTGATCGATGGGAAGAAGCTTATCCTTTCAGCTTCGAATTCGCCGGGCTCAAGCTGCAGCACGGCACGATAGAGCCGGTCGTTGGACCACAGATTGTTAGCTGCCATGCGGCGGAAATGGTTCAGCAGGTCCATGACTTCACGCCGCTGACCGGACCAAAGACAGGCCCGCCCACATGAGCACGAATCCGGCGATGACGATCAGCAGAAGCCGGATCATGTGCCGCCGCATGGCTTGCGTTTCCTGGTCCCGTGCGACGTTGGTGTTGGTGACGGTATGGAACATCATCGCCTTGCGCGGAAAGCCGCTGCGGTTGGTCAGGCCGGGCGAGCGCGCCTCGATGCGGTAGCTCAGGCGGACCGCCAGGATGAAGATCGCCAGCATGACAAGGGCCCAGACACCGCACAGCAGGTAGAACGTCTCGCCCGTCATTCTCTTGCCCCGTCGTATTTCTCGACCTTCTGCTCGATGGCGCCGAAGATCGAATGCCCGCCTCTGTCCTTCATCTCGATGCGCACGGTATCGCCAAAGCGCAGGAAGGGCGTTTTCGGTCCGCCGGCCTCAATAGTCTCGATCATCCGCAACTCGGCGATACAGGAATAGCCGGCGCCGCCTGCCGAGACAGGCTTGCCCGGCCCGCCGTCGAGCTTGTTGGAGACGGTGCCCGAACCGACGATGGTGCCGGCGGCCAACGGTCGCGTTTTTGCGGCGTGAACAATCAGCGCCGGAAAGTCGAAGGTCATGTCGATGCCGGCGTTCGCCCGGCCGAACGGCTTGCTGTTGAGATCGACCAGCAGCGGCAGGCTGACCTTGCCGCCGTCCCAGGCATCGCCCAGCTCTTCCGGCGTCACCGCTACCGGCGAAAAGGCCGATGACGGTTTCGACTGGTAGAAGCCGAACCCCTTGGCAAGCTCGGGTCCGGTCAGGCCGCGCAGCGTCACATCGTTGACCAGCATGACCAAGCGGATCGCTGCCCGCGCCTCTTCGAGGCTTGCGCCCATCGGCACATCGTCAACTATGACCGCGACCTCTCCTTCCATGTCGATGCCAAGGGTCTCGTCGGTCATGCGGATTGGGTCCCGCGGTGCGAGGAAAGCGTCCGAGCCGCCCTGGTAGATCAGCGGATCGGTCCAGAAGCTTGCCGGCATCTCGGCGCCGCGCGCTTTCCGCACCAGTTCGACATGGTTCACATAGGCCGAGCCATCGGCCCATTGGTAGGCGCGCGGCAGCGGCGAATGGGCGTCGTGCTCGTGAAAGCGAGCCGACGGCACCGCATTATTCTCTAGCGATTCAGCCATGGCAGCGAGATGCGGCGCGATCCGAAGCCAGTCGTCAAGCGCGGCCTGCAGCGTCTGCACCAGAAACGAAGCATCGGTGAACCGTGTCAGGTCGCGCGAGACGACGACAAGCTTTCCGTCGCGCGTCCCATCCTTCAATGTGGCAAGCTTCATGCGGTTTCCTCTCCTGGCGCAGCTTTGGTGCTGCTTTGATTTTTTGTTCTACGCATGATCTCTTCCGAAAACCGGTTTCCACTTTTCGGGATCATGCTCCAGCTCCACAACAAGGCCGTCGCGTGCGATCGTCAAGTCGCCGGCCCATGTTTTCCTGACGGCGGCAATCCAGTCGGCCTCGCCGATCTCGGGATCGTCGGCGGGAATGAGATGGTTGAGGACCAGTCTTTTGACGCCTGCATCACTGGCGATGCGGCCCGCTTCCTCGGCAAAGCTATGGCTGGCAAGCAGGTGTTCCCTCAGCCTTGCGCCGTTGCCGGTCTTCGCGACCAGCCGCTCGATACCCTCTTCCAGCATGGCCTCGTGGACCAGGACGTCGGCGCCTTGGGCGAAATCCGCCAATGGCGGAAAGAACGCCGTATCCGACGAGAAGACGATGCTTTGCCCCGCATGGTCGAAGCGCAGCGCAAAGCAGTCCGTCACCGGCGGGTGGTCGACGCGCAAGGCCGATATTTTGAGGCCGCGCTCTTCCGCCACCTGGCCTTCACCAAACTCGACGATCGAGACCAGGTCGCGGAGATCCGGCCGCCCTTCATCGGCGATGCGGATCTCGATGTCGAACTCCATCGCCTGGCAAAAGCGTTGCCAATAATAGGCGGTGCCGGGCGGGCCGAATACGGTGGCCTTTGTTGCCAGGCCGGCCGTCCACGCGGTGTGGATCAATGGTCCGAGTTCGAGCACATGGTCGGAATGCAAATGCGTGATGAAGATCAGGTCGAGCGCCTTCAGGCTGATGCCGGCATCGGTCAGCCCGCGCGTTACGCCCAGCCCGCAATCGACGACAAGGGTGCGGCCGCCAATCTCCAGCAGTGACGAACTCGGCCACGGCCCGCCCGGCCGCAGCGCGGGACCACCCTTCGAGCCAAGAAGGACCAGACGATCCGTCACGCGACGGCGCTCAAGACCAGTCGCCCTCGGGCGTGCCGTTGAAGCGCTTCTTCAGGCCGGCCCAGCAGTCGATGTAATTGTCCTGCCGGGTTTCGAGCTCGGCGCCATAGCGGGTCACCATCTGCGGAAAGCGTGTCTCGAACATGAAGGCCATGGTGTTGTCGAGCTTGACCGGTTTCAGCTCCGCGCGCGAGGCTTTTTCGAAGCCAGACGCATCGGGTCCGTGAGCCAGCATCATGTTGTGCAGACTGATGCCGCCGGGCACGAAGCCCTCTTCCTTGGCATCGTACTGACCATGTATGAGGCCCATGAACTCGCTCATGATGTTGCGGTGATACCAGGGCGGCCGGAAAGTGTTTTCCGCCACAAGCCAGCGCGGCGGGAAGATGACGAAATCGATATTGGCGGTGCCTTCCTCGCCGCTCGGCGCGGTCAGCACGGTGAAGATCGACGGATCGGGGTGGTCGAACAGGATTGCGCCGACCGGCGAGAAGGTCGCAAGATCATATTTGTAGGGCGAATAATTGCCGTGCCACGCCACGACATCCAGCGGCGAATGGTCGATCTCGGTGACATGGAACTGGCCACACCATTTCGCGATCAGCCGGCACGGTGTCTCCTTGTCCTCGAACCAAGCACAGGGCGTCTTGAAATCGCGCGGATTGGCCAGGCAATTGGCGCCGATGGGGCCACGATCCGGCAGCGTCAGCTTGGCGCCGTAATTCTCGCAGACATAGCCGCGCACTTCGGCATCCACCAGTTCGACCTTGAACACCAGACCACGCGGCAGCACGGCGATCTCGCCCGGCCTGAGTTCGATGACCCCCATCTCGGTGACGAAGCGCAAGGCTCCAACCTGCGGCACGACCAGCAACTCGCCGTCGGCGTTGAAGAAATGATCGTCGACCATCGAGCGGTTGGCGACGTAGACGTGTGCCGCCATGCCGGTCTGGCCGAGCACGTCGCCGGCGGTGGTGATCGAGCGCATGCCGGCAATGAAATCGGTCGGCTCCTTGGGCATCGGCACCGGGCTCCAGCGATACTGGCCGAGTGCGAGCTGGTGGTCGCCGACGTTCGGCGCGCTTTTCCAAAGCGGATAATTCGCCGCTTTGAAGCGACCGGTGTGCCTCACGCTCGGCCTTATCCGATAAAGCCAGGAGCGCTCATTGGTGCCGCGCGGCGCGGTGAAAGGAGAGCCCGAAAGCTGCTCGGCATAGAGGCCGTAGGCCGGCCGCTGCGGCGAGTTTCGCCCTTGCGGCAGCGAGCCCGGCAAAGTCTCGGTTTCGAAGTCATTGCCGAAACCCGGCATGTAGGAGTAGGCCATGGAACCCTCCCGAATTCATGGTCTCGGAGCATCGTTTGCGCATCCGCAAAGATGCTCCGGGTTGACCATACCGGTTTCATTTGTAACCATTGAAAATGTAACCATCAACGGTGATTTCGCCATGAGCCGCCAGCATCCCCAGTCAGGGCCAACCATGGAAATCCTTGAGCTGGAATCCTTCCTGCCTTACCGGCTCTATCGGCTTGCCGATGCCGTCAGCCGCGAATTCTCAAGGATATACAAGGACCGTCACGGACTGACCCGGCCCGAATGGCGCACGCTGGCCGGGCTTGGACAGCACGGCACCATGACGGCGACGGCGCTCGGCGAGCAATCGGCCATGCACAAGACCAAGATTTCGCGCGCGGTCGCCGAGCTCGAACGGCGCCGCTGGCTCAGCCGGACGCCTGACGAAAAAGACCGCCGTGTCGAGCATCTGGCGCTGACCAAGGCTGGCGTTGCCGCCTATCGCGAGATGGTGCCGCTGGCGAAGGAGTTCGAACGGGAATTGCTGGCAAGATTGAGCCCCGCCGAGCGTGTGGCCATTGTCGGCGGAGTGGCAGCACTGGAGGCGGCATTGGGGAAAAGCTAGGTTCCTGCCAGAATTACAGGCACCTTGGCGGAACAGCTTTCAGTTCGCACCGTGTTCCTTCGGGCCTTCACCAGTCCATGACCACCTTGCCGGAATTGCCGCTCTTCATCGCTTCGAAGCCGAAAATATAGTCGTCGATGCCGATGCGGTGGGTGATCAGGCCGCTGACATTGAGAGGACCCTGCACCAGCGCAATCATCTTGTACCAGGTCTCGAACATCTCGCGGCCGTAGATGCCCTTCAGATGCAGCATCTTGAAGATGACCTTGTTCCAGTCGATCTCGAAGCCGGTCGGCGCGATGCCGAGAATGGCGATCTTGCCGCCATTGTTCATGGTATCGATCATGTCGCGGAATGCCGGTGCGGCACCGGACATTTCAAGACCGACGTCAAAACCCTCGGTCATGCCGAGCGCCGGCATGATATCGCGCAGCTTTTCTTTCGAGGCGTCAACGACATGCTGGACGCCGAGCTTTTTTGCCAGTGCCAGGCGCACCGGGTTGATGTCGGTGATGACCACTTTTCGCGCGCCGACGCATTGCGCCACCAATGCGCCCATGATGCCGATCGGCCCGGCGCCGGTGACCAGCACGTCCTCGCCGACGAGGTCGAAAGATAGTGCGGTGTGAACCGCATTGCCCAGGGGATCGAAGATCGCGGCGATCTCGTCCGGCACGTCGTCGGGGATCGGCACGACATTGTGCTGCGGGATAGCCAGATATTCGCCGAAGGCGCCGGGGCGATTGACGCCGACGCCGAGCGTGTTGCGGCAAAGATGCCCCCTGCCCGCCCGGCAGTTGCGGCAATGGCCGCAGACGATGTGACCCTCGCCCGAAACGCGCTGGCCGACTTTGTATTCGGTCACCGCCGCGCCGAAATCGGCGACCGTACCAACGAATTCATGCCCGGTCACCATCGGCACCGGCACGGTCTTTTGCGCCCACTGGTCCCAATTGTAGATGTGGACGTCGGTCCCGCAGATCGCGGTCTTCCTGATCTTGATCAGCACGTCGTTGGGGCCGATCTCCGGCACCGGCACCTCTTCCATCCACATGCCCGGCTCGGCCTTGGCCTTCACCAGCGCCTTCATCATGTTCGACATTCTGCAGTCCCTTGAAGGTCTTGATCCGGAATCGCTTTTCGACTGCCGGTCATTCAGGAAATCACGCCGAGTTCGCGACCGACTGCGGCGAACGCCTCAACCGCACGGTCAATGTCGGCGCTGGAATGGGCGGCAGACATCTGCGTGCGGATGCGCGCCTGGCCCTTCGGCACCACCGGGAAGGAGAAGCCGATGACATAGATGCCGCGCTTGAGCATGCGCGCGGCCATTTCCTGCGCCAGCGTCGCGTCGCCCAGCATCACCGGGATGATCGGATGGTCGGCGCCGGCCAGCGTAAAGCCCAGCTTGCCCATCTCGGAGCGAAACCGCGCTGCGTTTGCATATAGGCGCTGACGCAATGCATCGCCATTGCGAATCAGCTCGAACACCCGGATCGAGGCGCCCGCGATCGCCGGCATCAGTGTGTTTGAGAAGAGGTAAGGACGCGAGCGCTGGCGCAGCCAGTCGACCACCTGCCTCTTACCAGAGGTGTAGCCCCCGGAAGCGCCGCCAAGCGCCTTGCCGAGCGTACCGGTGATGATGTCCACCCTGCCCTCGACGCCGCAATGCTCGGCCGAGCCGCGACCGTTCTTGCCGACGAAGCCGACCGCGTGGCTGTCGTCGACCATGACCATCGCATCGTATTTCTCGGCGAGATCGCACACGCCCCGAAGATTGGCGATGATGCCGTCCATCGAGAAGACGCCGTCGGTGGCGATCAGCCGGAACCGACAATCGCGCGCCTCTTTCAGCCGCGCTTCGAGATCGGCCATGTCGTTGTTGGCATAGCGGAAGCGCTTTGCCTTCGACAGCCGTACCCCGTCGATGATCGAGGCGTGGTTCAGCGCATCGGAGATGACCGCATCCTCTTCGCCGAGCAGCGTCTCGAACAGGCCGCCATTGGCGTCGAAGCAGGAGCCATAGAGGATAGTGTCCTCCATGCCGAGGAAATCAGAAATGGTCGCCTCGAGCTGCTTGTGTTCCTCCTGTGTGCCGCAGATGAAGCGCACCGACGCCATGCCATAGCCGTAACGATCGAGCGCCTGCTTGGCCGCCTCGCGCAGTTCGGCGCTGTCGGCGAGGCCGAGATAATTATTGGCGCAGAAATTCAGCACCTTCTCGCCGTCCACCTCGATCTCGGCCGATTGGGTCGAGGTTATCACCCGCTCGGATTTATAGAGACCTGCCGATTTCAGCCCTTCAAGCTCGCTGTCGATGTGGGAGAGGAATGCTGCGGTCATGATCAGGCCCTGTTGAGATCGATGAGGACTGTCGCGCCGCGCGGACGAAAAATCCATCGCAAAAGCGACCGCTTCGGTGGCGGCAATGGCACGGCAGAGGCCGCGATGTTCAAATGCGGAGGTGCTGCGAAAGATTGCAATAACCACTTTGCGGATTTCCCGCCACGGTCGCCGCTGTCGGCCTGTTGCTGTCCTAACCTGTTAACACTTTGAAGCCAAAGGTTGTCGCACAAGAATTCGTTGGCGAGAGGGCCGACTCAGAAAATGTCGCAGCAGCCGGTGCACGCCGTTTCAGGCAGGCTCATACTCCTCATCAAATCGGGCTACTGGCTGGCTCTGCTGATCATCGCCGCCATGGTCGTGGCCTCCTTCATCCTGCTGCAACAGATGATGGCGGCCCAGCAACACAACCAGGCGCTGCTCGATGTGGTCAGCACACAAAAAGCCCTGTCGCAACGCATCGTCTTCCTTGCCGGCGCGACCGGTACCGCCTCACGCGACCAGCAGCCGGCCCTGATCAGCGCGCTCAAGCAAGCGACGGTAGAGTTCGAGAAGAACTACGATCTGCTGCTCGAGCGGACCGCCGCCGATCCGGCGTCGCCGGCAAGGTTCGATCCCAAATCGATCGAGAGCGTGCTTTTCGCCAAGCCGTTCCATCTCGACTATTTCTCGGTCGGGCTTATCGCCAACGGCGAACGCCTGATCTCGTCATTCGAATCGCGGCTCAACATGGCCGGCAATGGTGGCTACAAGGGCGGAGAGGAGCGCGTCAACCTGAACGCTTCCGTTGCCAACGCAACATTGTCGGGCTATGCCGCACTTGGCCAGCGCATCAGCGCCTTTGCAGACCGCCGATCCGAAACACTTCTCGAGCTTAACCGCACATTGTTCTACTCGACCATGGGCGTCATCGTGCTGGTGGCGCTTTTCATTTTCAGGCCGATGTCGAACGCCATCCTGCGCAGGACGCGTGAGCTGGTCGATGCGCGCAATTCCATGGCCTTTATTGCCGTGCATGACGGGCTGACCGGCCTGCACAACCGCACCTTCCTGACCGAGCATTTCGATACGTTGATCAATGCCGCGCAGCGACGGCGTGAACGGGTTGCCGTGGTGCAGTTCGATCTCGACCGGTTCAAGCAGATCAACGACACGTTCGGCCACGCCGCCGGCGATTATGTGCTGGTGACGGCTGCGCAACGCATGCGTGGTTCGTGCCGTACGTCGGATCTCAACGTGCGTCTCGGAGGCGATGAATTCGTCGTCGTCCTCAACGACGCCGGCAGCACCGAGGACATCGATATCGTCGCCAGACGCATGCTGGCCAAACTCAATGAACCGGTCATATTCCGAGGCACGACGATCCATCCGGGCGTAAGTGCGGGGATTGCGGTCTATCCTGTCGACGCCGACAATGCGCAGGATCTGCTCGTCCATGCCGATCTGGCGTTGTATTCCGCCAAGAAGCAGGGCGGCGGCAGTTTGTCGTTCTTCTCCGATGAGCTGAGGCGCGAACTCGACAACCGAAAGCAGCTCGAGCTCGACATCAGGGTCGCCATCTCGGAGAAGGCGTTCGAAGTCTATTTCCAGCCGCAGGTGTCGCTGTCGGACGGCACCATCAGTGGCATCGAAGCTTTGGCTCGCTGGAGGCATGCCGAACGCGGCATGATCGCGCCGGGCGAGTTCATTTCAATCGCGGAAAAATGCGGCTTGATGTCCGAGATTGGCCGCATCGTCATTGCCAAGGCGATCAACGAAGCAGCCGAATGGAACCGCGCAGGCATCGGCTTCGGCCGGATCGCCGTCAACGTGTCCGGTTCGGAGCTGCGCGAGACAGATTTCGAAGTCTTCCTGTTCGGGACGCTGGAAAGGACCGGCCTGCCCGCGCACAAACTATCGCTGGAGATCGTCGAATCCGTCATTCTCGACGACGAGAAGACCGGTATCGCGGCAAAGCTGCGGCACATCCGCGCCGCCGGCATCCATCTTGAGCTCGATGATTTCGGCACCGGCTACGCATCGCTCAGCCATGTCAATCCAAACGAGATCGACCGGCTGAAGATCGACCGCCGCTTCGTCCAGAACATCAACGAGAACAGCGGCAACAACAAGATCGTGCGTGCCCTGACCGAGCTCGCCCGCGGTCTCGGCATCTCGATCGTCGCCGAGGGCCCCGAAACCGAAGCCGAGCTCGACTCGCTGATGGCGATCGGCTGCGACCAGGTGCAAGGCTATTCCATCGCTTTCCCGATGCCGCCGGACAGGGTGCGTGAATGGCTGGTGGCACGGACGCCGAAAAAGGCCAGGCTGACAGTGCTGCAGGGCAGCCGGGCGTAGATCCGTCATGGTTCGGCCTTGCGAACCGACCTGATGGGCCGAGGCGGAAGGTCATCCTCATTACCGGGAAATGCTGCCAGCAATTGTCCAAAGCTGGGCACACGCGCCAGCTTTTCATAGTCCTGGAACGACAGAATGACCGCCTGCTTGCGGCCACGCCGGGTGATGACGGCCGGTTCTCCCGCGATGACCTGATCGAGCACCGCCGAGAGTTTAGCCCTGGCATCCTTCAGCGAAATTTCGCGCATGGCGTCTTCCTAGCCTAATTTCTAGCTCTCGACATTGGCCCGCAGCGCAGCCAGCACCTGTGCAAACTCCGCCAGCCTGTCGTCGGACAGCCCTTTCCGCAGCCGTTTGTCGAAGGCTAACGCGGCCGTGCGCAATTTCAGGAACAACGCCTCTCCGGCCTGGGTCAGCTCCACCTGGTGAACCCGGCGGTTCTCGGGATCGCGGCGGCGCATCAGCAGGCCCTGCGTCTCCATGGCGTTGAGATGGTGGGTCAGCGTTGCGCCCCGAATGCCGATCATGCCGGCGAGCTCGCGTTGGTTGGCCAGCTCCCGCGACTTGACCGACAGCAAAGTGACCCAGACCGGCAGCGTGCCGCCGGCTTCGACCAAGGCAGCGTCGAAAGCCTGCGCGACCAGCTTGGCGGTGCGGGCGAGATTCATCCCGATCGGCGGGCGGTGAAAGGGCGTCATGATCCGACACTAGAACAAGGGCAAAGCCGATGGAACCGGCTCGAGCTTATGCGTTGACATCTAATCATTTGATATCTATCAATATGCCTAGCGGTGGGCAAGATAGGAAATGCGGTCATGCAATATGTCTACATCATCGTCCTCGGCCTTCACGTCATGGCGGGTGTGTTCTGGGCCGGCACCACCATCGCGGTTGCCCGCGAACCGGAGATCAGGGCGGAACGTTTCTTCCGGCCGCAAATGGGCGCGGCCGGCGTGGTTTTCCTCACAGGCTTGCTGCTGTGGTATTTCTTCCACAACGGCTCTTTCGGCTCGATGGAGAGGGTGTTGGCGCTCGGCATCTTGACTGCCTTGATTGCCGGCGGGGTTCAGGGCGCACTGGTGGGTTCCGCCAGCAGGCAGTTGGCCGGCGCCGATGCGGCGAAGCAAACCCAGTTGCGCGCCAAGATGACAAAAGGCGAACGCATCGCCGGCGGCCTGCTGGTCATCACCGTGTTCTGCATGGCCACCGCCAGGATGTTTTGAACGTCCTGCCGCAATCGCAAGATCGTACGGTGCCCGGCGATGGCCGGCGGCGTGCGCGGCGCGCAGCCCGGACCAAAGTACCGTGGTGGCTCTCCGTACGGAGGTTCGGCTGCGCGCCACCAATCAATCCAAAATATTCCTCAGATCCGCAAGCCGAACCTGATGCCGTCATAGATTGCGGCATGGATGTTACGCGAGGCAACTGCGTCGCCGATGCGGAAGAGCACGAAGCCACTTTGCGGATTGCGCACGGGGAAGATGTCGCCGCCATTGACCAGTTTTTCGTAATCGATCGCGCCGGCGTTCTTCGACAGCGGCTTCAGCGCCAGATAGAGATCGTCGAGCGGCAGCGTGCCATGCTCGACCACCACCTGGTCGACCCGCCGCTCGCCGCGCCAGCCATAGGCGAAGTCGGAGGCGAGCTCGGCGATCAGCTGGTTGCCCTCGCGCCGCACAGAACGCAGCCGTGTGTTGATGGTCACCGTGACACCCTTTTCCTGAAAGGCGCGCATGTAGGGCACATGGTTCATCCCGCCCATTTCCGGGGCGAAGAAGCGTTCCGGTGAGACCAGCTCCAGCTTGGCGCCGCTATTGGCGATCAGTTCGGCAGCACCCATGCCCTGATGGCCGCCATTGTCGTCATAGAGCAGCACATTCTCGGCCGGCTTGACGCTGCCGGCCATGATGTCCCAGCTCGAAGTGACGAGATCGTCGCCCGCCGTCAGAGGCGGGTTCTGCGGCAGCCCGCCGGTGGCGATCACCACCACGTCGGGCGACAGCGCCAGCACGTCGTCCTTCTCCGCCCAGGTATCGTAGCGGATCTCGACACGGAGCCGGTCGAGTTCGGCCAGACGCCAGTCGATGATGCCGATCAATTCCTTGCGGCGCGGGTTCTGCGTTGCCAGCCGCACCTGGCCGCCGGCCTGGCTCGATGCTTCCAGCACCGTCACCTGGTGCCCACGTTCGGCGGCGACGCGCGCCGCCTCCAGTCCGCCGGCGCCGGCGCCGACGACGACCACCTTCCGCTTCGGTCCCTCGGTTTTCGGAATAGTATGCGGTATCGACGCCTCGCGGCCCGTCGCCGCATTGTGGATGCACAGTGCCTCACCGCCCTCATAGATGCGGTCGAGGCAATAGGTGGCGCCGACGCAAGGGCGGATCTCGTGCTCGCGGCCCTCCATCACTTTTTTGACGATATGCGGGTCGGCAATGTGGGCACGCGTCATGCCGACCATGTCGAGCTTGCCAGTGGCGATGGCGTGGCGCGCGGTGGCGACGTCGGAAATCCGCGCCGCATGGAAGGTCGGGAATTTCGTCGCCGCTCTCACCTCCCCTGCGAAGTCGAGGTGTGGTGACGAGCGCATGCCGGTCACCGGGATGACCTTGGTCAGCGCGGCATCGGTCTCGATCGAGCCACGGATGATGTTGAGGAAATCGACCTTGCCGGATCCGGCCAGCCGCCTGGCGATTTCGACGCCCTCCTGTTTCGACAGGCCTTTCTCGAAATCCTCGTCGGCGACCATGCGGATGCCGACGACGAATTTTTGGCCGACCGCCGCCCGCACCGCGTCGAGCACCATGCCGGTGAAGCGCAAGCGGTTGTCGAGCGAGCCGCCGAAATCATCGTCGCGCTGGTTGGTGGCCGGCGACCAGAAACCGTCCATCAGATGGCCGTAGGCCTCGAATTCGATGCCGTCGAGGCCGGCAGCCTGGCAGCGCTGGGCGGCCGCCGCGTAGTCGGCGACGATGCGCTCGATGTCCCAGTCCTCGATGGTCTTGGGGAAGGCGCGATGCGCCGGTTCGCGCACCGGCGAGGCCGACAGCACCGGCAGCCAGTCGGCCTTGTTCCAGCCGGTACGGCGGCCGAGATGGGTGATCTGGATCATCACCTTGCAATCATGCTCGTGGCAGGCGTCGGTCAGCTCGGCGAGCCAAGGCACGATGCGGTCGTCATAGACATGCAGATTGCCAAAAGCGGCCGGGCTGTCGCGCGAGACGATCGCCGAACCGGCGGTCATGGTCAGCGCCATGCCGCCCTTGGCCTTTTCGGCATGGTAGAGCCGGTACCGCTCCTTCGGCATGCCGTCCTCTGAATAGGCCGGCTCATGGCTGGTCGACATCACCCGGTTCTTCAGCGTCAGATGCTTGAGCTGATAGGGCTGGAGGAGCGGGTCGTTGCTAGTCATCGTCTTCCTGCTGTTTCAAATTGTGCTAATGAGCGGCAAATTTTTGTTTTTACGCATGTCGCTGTCCCAAAATCGCTGCGCAGTTTTGGGCGACATGCAGCAAGGAACCTGCTCATGACCGATACGAAAAACCTCACCCAGCTCGGCACCAACGTCGAGGCGCCACAGAGCCCTGAAGCGGCCGTCCTGGAAACCGTGCCGTTTTCGCGCGGCGACGGCCCGCCGGCCATCGTTCGCTTCACCTGCCCGGAATTCACCTCGCTCTGCCCGGTCACCGGCCAGCCGGACTTCGCCCATATCGTCATCGACTACGCACCCGATGCGCTGCTGGTGGAATCGAAGTCGCTCAAGCTGTTCATGACCTCGTTTCGCAACCACGGCGCCTTCCATGAAGAATGCACCGTCATGATCGGTCGCCGTATCATCGCCGCGACAAAGCCATTGTGGTTGCGCATCGGCGGCTATTGGTATCCGCGGGGCGGCATTCCGATCGACGTGTTCTGGCAAACCGGCGCACCGCCGGAAGGTGTGTGGCTGCCCGACACCGGCGTCGCCCCCTATCGCGGGCGCGGCTAATCGGACGGAGCGGCTCATCTGATCCCGGTCCGGCACAGGTTGGTCTCCAGGAAAGGCATCACCGCGTCGCGGTACCGCTGTTGGTCATAGCGATAGAGATCGACATGCGGCGCGCCGTCGAACCACACCAGCTTTGCGTGAGCGCCCGCCGCATCTTTCAACGCCAGTGTCTGGCTGCGAGCGACAAACGGATCCGAATTGCCTGCTAGCAGCAAGATCGGCCGATCAATCGTGCCGATGCGATCGACCGGCCTGACATCCTCTACCCCGAAGCCAAGGCGGAGCTGCATCTGCGCCAAGAGGACGGTCGCCTGTACGTCGCGTAATATAGGCAAGGGCGCTCGCAACGCCGTGGTTTCCAGCAAAGTCGCGTAGAGCTGCTCCAGGACATAGGCATCGGCATGCTCCTGCTGAGCGCCAAACACAAAAGCAGCCGCACCGAGCGACGAACCGATGGCCGCCACCTTGCGACCAGCGAAGCGTTGCCGCGCAAAGGCGAGGATGCGACTGGCGTCCTGCCGTTCGATGTAACCAAAGCCTCTGATATCGCCGCCGCTTTCGCCATGTCCCGACAGATCGAACAGCACGATCGAGTAGCCGCTTTCGAAAAGCAGGTTCGCTCTTGGAACCATGGCCAGCTTGTTTGAACCGCGTCCGTGTAACAGCACGATTGTTCCGCAACTGTCCTGCCGATCCGCCACCCAACCGGCAAGGTCGGGCGCGCCCTCCTGCTTCAGAACGCTGCGCTCCACCGGTAACCCCACAGGCAGCGTGAAGCTTTGCCGAGGCACGCGGGCCACCGCGCGGCTTCCTGCCTCCCAGCTGACAGCGCAGGCCAGGACGCAAACCGCCGCGAATAAAGCAACCACGACAGGACCTCTTCTCATCGATCGGTCACGTGCACTTCGCATCAGTTGAGCGGCAGCCGCCGGTAGCGGCTGGGATTATTCGGGTCGCTGAAATGGCCCATCGGCCCGTGTTCGGCGAAGTGGCCCGCCCAGCGCTTCATCGAAGCCGGATCGAGTTCGACGCCCAGGCCATGCCCCTCCGGCACGCGCACCGTATTGCCGGTCTGCCGGAATGGGCCGTCCTTGATGACATCGCCGATCTGCCAGCGAAACAGCGACTGCGATGCTTCGGTGATCCACGGTGTCGCCGCCACGACGTGCAAATAAGCCGATGTCATGATGCCGAGATCGTTCGAATAGCACCAGAACCCCTTGCCCATCGCCTCACAGGCGGCGATGAATTTCAGAGTTTTCGACAATCCGCCGAGTGCTGCGAAATTGCAGACGAAGTAATCCGGCGCACCGAGCGCGACTGCCCGCCTGAGATCCGGGATGTGCGTGGAGAACGGAATGCGCGAATGCTGGCGCAGCGCCGCCATCTCCTCGAAGGTCGCGACCGGATCCTCGTAATTGCGGATGTTGAACGGCTCGATCTCGCGCAGTACCCAGCGCGCTGTGGTTAGCGACCACTGCATGTTGGAATCGAGTTTGATCTGCGCCTTGTCGCCAAGCGCCTCGCGCAGCATGCGCACTGTCCTGATCTCGAGCTCGGGATCGCCCATGATCAGCTTGCCCTCGAAGATCGTCGAGCCGTGCTGTTCTCGCATGCCGAGACAGTAGTCGACGATCGCTTCGGCGGTCATCTCGCCGCCGGCTCCGCCTTGAGCGGGGCGAAAGGCGAAATATTCCGAAAACGGAATGTCCTTGCGCACCGCGCCGCCGAGCAGCTTATAGAGCGGCATACCGAAGACCTTGCCTCTTATATCCCACAGCGCCAGGTCGACGGCGCCGAACGCCACCGTGGCTGCGTTCTCGCCGGTGTTGGCGGTGATCTGCCAGGGCGGCACACAGCGCGCCTCGCAGTCGGCGATGTCGAGCGGATCGGCGCCAATCAGCGCCGGCGCGATCTCGGCCTTGATCACCTCGCCGAAATGCCACCATGGCGCCTCGCCCAGTCCGACCACGCCTTCGTCCGTCTCGACCTCGATGATCGATTTCGAGGCGCCGCCGTAGAGACCAGCCGTCCACCAGAACGGAGCATCGAGCGGGACGTTGACGTGGGTGACGCGGATGTTGGTGATCTTCATCGGTTCCGTTCTCACTCACACTGGTATTGGCTTAGCGCCCATTCGCCGGTCACCGAGAGAAGGTCCGATATCTTCCAGTCGCCATCGACTTTCCTGAATTTCCACTCCAGCCGGTGCGGGTTGCCGGCGACGACGAAGGCGACGACGACCTTGGCCTCGTCGCCCTTGATCGCTTCGATGGTCTTCAGGCTTTTGTCGATCTCCGCCTTGTCGTATTCGGAATTGTCGAGCGCCATGTTGGGATCGAGGCATTCGCCCTGCCCCGACTTCCGCAGCGCGTCGCTCTTGTCGAGCACCGACTTTGCCGGGTCGGTGAAATGGCCCCGCTGAGCCGGATCGACCTCGAGCCCGGCATGCTCGTAGAACGGCTTCACCACCGCGGTCGGCGAGCCCGGCTGCACGGGTGTGGCCGGCGCGTTTTCTGGCGGCGGCAACACTGCCGGCGGAGGTGCCGCACTGTCGGCCGGAGCGTTTGCGGGCGGCGCGCCGAACAGGCCCTGAGCGGCGGCGCTGCTCAATCCGGTCAGCAGGCACGCAGTCGCCAAAAGCCAGGAATGGCAGCGGAGCACGGCATCACTCCGGCGACTGCCCGGCCAGGCATTCGAGCGCACTCAGCGTCCAGCCGCTGGTCTTCGAGGTGATGTCGGCGACCTTCCACTGGCCGTGGATCTTCTTCAACGACCAGACCATTTCGCGTTTGGAATCATCCCCTTCCGGAAAAAGGTTGAAGGTCGCCGTCACCTCGGCGCTGTCGCCATCCAGCGTTTCGGCCAGCGTCAGCGTCTTGGCCACGGTCTTTTCGTCATAGTCCTGCGCATCGAGACCAGGGGCGAAGTCGATGCAGGGAACTTCATCCGGATGGTTCTTTGCCGCATTGTCGTTCAGTTCGAACAGTTTCGTCACTGGCGCGGTGAAGCGGTCGCGATATTGTGCATCGGCCTCGAATTTGACCGACGGGACATAGAAGAACTTCACGGCGTTGGCAGCGGGGCCGGCAAACGCGGCCGCCGGCAAGGCCATCGAAAGCGCGGCAACAAAAAGTGGCAGTTTCATGCGTGTCCCCGATTGTTCACTGACGGAAGCTATCAGTACCACGCATCTTGCCCGTCGGCTTTCTTGCGGTCCATGAAATCCTGCAACGCGTCCTTTGCTGGCAACTCAGGCGTTCAGCCAGACGTTCTGGAGATCCATCTCGAAGGTTTGGTGGACACCGTAGTTCTTCACCTTCTCGTTCATGTGGCTGAACAGCTTCTGCCAAAACGGCTGAATGATGACGCCCGAATCCTGCAGGATCTGCTCGATGTCCTTCATGACCTCGCGGCGCTTCTCGACGTCGATGAGCGAGAGAGCCTGCTTGAGCTTGGCGTCAAAATCAGGGTTCGAGTAGCCGGTTTCGTTCCAGGCCTCGCCGGTGCGATAGCCGAGCGCCAACACCTGGACGCCAAGCGGGCGCATGTACCAGATGGTCATGGAATAAGGATATTTCGTCCAGTCGTTCCAGAAGGTCGAACCCGGCAGCACCGTGCGTTTCACTTTGATCCCGGCATCGCGCAACTGGCCGGCAATCGCGTCGCCGGTGTTCTTTTGCCAATCGTCCTCGACGGTGATCAGTTCATGCTCGAAGTCGGCCCGCCCGGCCTCCGCCATCAGCTTCTTGGCGCCCGCGGCGTCGCGTGTCTTCTTGGGCAGCGCGTAGTATTCCGGATGAATCGGGCTGACGTGGTGATTTTCACCCACGGTGCCTCGCCCGGCATAGCCAAGTTCGAGCACCGCATTGTTGTCGACGGCCATCTGGAGGGCGTTGCGGACCCGCTTGTCATCGTAGGGTTTGTGCGTGATGTTGGTGCGGGCAACGAGCGTGGTCGCTGTCGCGACCTCCGATTTCACCAGCCCCATCTTGTCGAGGATGTCAATGAAGTCGGCAGGCGTCTCGAAGTTGAGATCGATTTCGCCGGAGTCGAATGCATTTATCGAGGCGTTGAAATCGGTTCCGTAGTCGATGAATTCGACGCCGTCGAGAAGCGCTTCACCACCCCACCATTTGCCAGTCTCACGACGTTTGACGACCGCTTTCTGGCCGACCGCATAAGACACCAGTTCGAACGGCCCGGTGCCAATCGGCTTCTCGATCGGATTGGCGCCGTCGGCGTCGAAGTTGCGATGGACCACCAGCGCCGGATAGTCGGTGAAGTTCGGGATCAGCGAGATGTCCGGTTCGTTCAGCTTCAGCTTCACCGTGTTGTCGTCGACCTTGGTGATCGCTCCTTCCCTGGCCTTGCCGGTCTTTGCATCAATCAGCGCACCGACGCGCGCGGCCATCGAATTGCCGGCGGCAGCCTTCTCGCACCAGCGCGTCAGATTGTAGACCACATCTTCGGCACTAAAAGCATCGCCGTTGTTCCAGGCGATGCCCTTGCGAACATGCAGCACATATTCGGTGGCGTCGTCGTTGACCTCCCAACTTTCGAGCAGAACCGGCTCGAAAGTGAACTGGCGGGTGTAGCGGACAAGCGGCTCCAGCCAGCAGCGTGAAATGTTCGCGAGTTCCACCCAGTCGTAGGTGCGCGGATCCTTTTGTGCCTTCACCGACATCGAAACGTGGAGCGTGCCGCCTTTCTTCGGCTCTTCAGCCAAAGCCCGCTGCGGGACGGCAAGGCCGATCATGCCGTAGGCAAAGGCCGTCGATGCGCCGAAGGCGCTTGCCAGCGCCAGAAACTCGCGCCGGTCGACACGACCTGCACGAGCCTCGCTGGCCATCGCTTCGATGGCGCTCGGTACGCGATCACCGTTGCTTCTGAAGAGTGTCATTTTTTCCTCCGTTATGGTTCCCATCGGGTCTTCGCCCGTTATCAACTAACGCTGTCCGGCAGTTTCTCCTCGCGCCGCGCAATCAAATCTTTGAGACCATCGGCGATGCCCTCGTCGAGCTTCGGCTCCTCGTAATCGGCGAGCATGTTGCGCGCTTTCTCGCGGCCGCGGGTGTCGTGGTCCTTTGCTCCTTCCGCCTTCCACTGTTCGAACGAATTGAAGTCCATGATGCTCGGTATGAAGAAGGCGGACTCGAAATGTTCGAGCGTGTGCTGGGTGCCGAGGAAATGGCCCTGCGGTCCGACCTCGCGGATAGCCGCCATAGCCTCCTTGAAATCGTCGAATGGCAACCCGCCAGCATATTTGTACCAGCCGACAAGCTGCTCGCAGTCGGTGGCAAATTTCGAATAGCCGCAGGTCAGGCCGGCCTCGAGCCAACCGGCGGAGTGCCAGATGTAGTTGGCGCCGGCAAGGATGGCGGCATGCATCAGCATGTTCGCCTCGTAGCCCGCCTGGGCGTCGTTCAGCTTCGAGCCGACATGGAAACCGGACGTGCGCCACGGCAGCCGATACTTCCGCGCCAGCGCGCCCATGAGATACATCATCTGGGCCGCCTCCGGCGTGCCGCCCATGGGAGCGCCGGTCTTCATGTCGACCGTCACCATGAACTGTCCGTAGATCTGCGGCGAACCCGGACGCAACAGCTGTGTGAACGCGACGCCCGCCAGCGCTTCGGCGTTGACCTGCGCGACCGCACCGACGGCAGAGGCCGAAGTCGAGGCGCCGCAAAGGGCGAAGGGCGCGAGAATCAGCGGCTGGTTGTGGCGCGCATAGACTTTCATCGCGTCCAGCATGGTGGCATCCCAGACCAGCGGCGAATTGCAGTTGGTGATCGCCACCAGGACCGGGTTGTCGCGGACATAGTCCTTGCCGAACACGATGCCCGCCATCGCCATCGTGTCTTCGGCTCGATCCCTGGACGTCACGATACCCATGAACGGCTTGTCGGAGTGCTTCAGCGCCGAATGGATGATGTGGAGGTGACGTTTCGGCACTGGAATTTCCATCGGCTCGCAGATGATCGAGCTCGACGAGTGCAGCGCCGGCGCCATGTAGGCGAGCTTGTGGAAATTGTTGAGGTCGGCGAGTGTGCCGTAGCGCCTGTTGTTGTCGAGGTCGCGCACGTATGGCGCCCCATACATCGGCACGAAGATGGAGTTGTTGCCACCCACACGTACGGAACGCTGGGGATTCCTCGCATTGAGCGTAAATTCCGACGGGACCTTCGAGATGAGCTCCATCAGCAGGGCGCGGTCGATGCGGACCCTTGTCTCCGAGACATCGGCGCCCGCCGCCTTCCACAGTGCGATCGCCTCGTCGTCGCGGAACTCGCATCCCACCTCTTCGAGGATCGAGAGCGATTCCTGGTGGATCAGCTCCACCGCCTCGTCCGGAACCATCTGATACACCGGAATCTTGCGGACCAGGGTCGGAAATGACGCAACGGGTGCGCCTCGCAGCGCCTTGCGCCCCAGGCGGCCACCCGCGCGACGATTGGTATGTTCGCTCACTTCAACGGCCGGTGCGTTCATGGAGGCTCCATCTTCCTGTCTCGACCAATCTAGCCAGACAAAATGCAGCTGTGACGCTGGAAAATCCTGATCTCTTGTATAAGGTCAGCTTATGCGAAGCTTGCGCCACCTGCTGCCGTCGGCGGGCAGCCTGATCGTTTTTGAGGCCGCCGGGCGGCTGTCGAGCTTTACCGCCGCCGGACGGGAGCTCGGCATGACGCAGGCTGCCGTCTCCTATGCGATCCGCGGGCTCGAAGAACAGCTCGGCGCCAAACTCTTCCAGCGCCGCCATCGGCAAGTCAGCCTTACAGAGGCCGGCGACCGCTTCCATGCCGACGTCTCGCTCGGCCTGTCGCACATCCGCAAGTCGGCGGAGGATCTGCGCCAGATCGCCGTCGGCGCGCATGTGACGCTCGCCGCCTCGACGGCCTTCGCCTCATTCTGGATGATGCCGCGCCTGCAGCAGTTTCGCGACGAATTACCGGGCATCGACCTGCGCATCCAGACCGCCGACCGCGATCTCGACATCATCGCCGAGGACATCCCGCTCGGCGTCCGCGGCGGCGAGCCCAGGGAATGGCCGGATTATCATTCGCTGCCGCTGGCCGATGAAGTGATATTCCCCGTTGCCGGCGCGAGTTATGTGGCCCGGTTCGGGCTGCCGGAGCGTGTCGCGGACCTTCAATCGCACCGCCTCATCCATCTCGAAGAGCCGTTTCGCGAGGCCGCGAGCTGGGACGAGTGGTTCGCCTCGGCCGGTGTCGACATCGCCGATGCCGGACGTGGCTTGCGCATCAACGACTATGCGCTGGTGATCCAGGCAGTCATGGAAGGGCAAGGCATCGCGCTCGGCTGGGGTCACCTCGCCGAGCGGCTGCTGGCATCAGGGCTGCTGGTGCGCGTCACCGGCCACGCGATGACGACCGGCAAGGGCTTTCATGTCATCTGGTCGAGGAACCGCGAGCTCAGCGACAACGCCCGCAAGGTGCGGGACTGGCTGGCAGCGCAGGCGTGATGCCGATAAATGCCCGGTCAAACCGTCACGACGATCTTGCCGAATTGTTCGTTCGCTTCTAGATAACGATGCGCCTCGACGATCTGGTCGAACGGAAAGGTTCTGGCGATTGCCGGCTTCAGCGAACCCGAGCTTAGTCCGTCAAGGATGAACGCCTTGGCGGCCTGCAGCCGGACCGGATCGCGCACGATCTCATGCATGAGATAACCGCGCAGCGTCAGTGTCTTCGCCAGCACTGCAGGTAGCGGAAAGGGTGTCCGGTCGAGGCTCAATCCGCCATATTCGATGAGAATGCCACCCGGTGCCATCGCTGCCGTCAGAGGCTCGAAAATCGGACCGCCGACGGCGTCGAACACCACGCGCACGCCGTCCGGGCCGGCGATTTGCTTCAGCCTGGCTTCCAGATCCTCCTCTGCCGAAGCGATGACGTGGGCCGCGCCGAACGCAACCAAAGCCCGCTTCTTGGCGGACGTCCGTGTGACCGCGATCGGGGTCGCGCCAATCAGGTTGGCAATCTGGGTCGCCGCAAGTCCGACGCTGCTCGATGCCGCGGTGATGACGACAACGTCCTCCCTGCCAAGTTTGGCAATGTCGATCAGCGCACCATAGGCCGTGAGATATTGCATCCACGCGGCGGCGGCCTCTTCCCAGCTCAGCGCCGGCGGGTGCTTGACGACGAGCTCGGCGGGGTATGTGGCAATCTCACCATAGGCAGGCCAGCGGACCATCGACAATGGCGGCACGATGCTGACGGCATCGCCCGGCGCAAAACCGCTCACGCCTTCGCCCACCATCTCGACGAGGCCAGCGGCCTCAAGCCCAAGACCGGAAGGCAACGGCGCAGTCTGGATATATCTGCCTGAACGGAGCAGCGCCTCGGCCCGGTTGAGACCCAACGCCTTGACACGGATCTGGACCTCGCCTCGCCCGGGCGCAGGCATGTCGACATTCTCGATGCGCAGAACCTCGGGACCACCAAGCTCATGAAAACGAACGACACGCGTCATCGGTCACAACTCCAAAATATTTGAACTGAATCACCTATGCCAGCGGCGATCAGGCGGATAAATAGCCGCTTGAGTAGATCAGCAGAAACTATAGGTTTTGAATATGGATCGCCTTACGAGCATGGCCGTGTTCGTCAAAGCCGTCGATCTGGGCTCGTTCGCGGCCGCGGCGGCCGCTCTCGATCTGTCCGGGCCGATGGTCGGCAAGCATGTCCGGTTTCTCGAGGAGCGCCTGAGCGTGCGCCTCATCAACCGGACCACGCGCCGCCAAAGCCTGACGGATTTCGGGCGCGCCTATTACGAACGCTGCCGGCTGGTGCTTGCCGAAGCGGAGGCCGCGGATGCACTCGCCGCCGACCAGCTTGCCGAACCGCGCGGAAAGCTGCGCGTGCTCATGCCGGTGCATTTCGGCCGGCGCTGCGTTGCCCCGATCCTGTTCGGGCTTGCGCAGCAATATCCGGCGCTGGAACTTGACCTGTCGTTCAGCGACGCCCTCGCCGACCTCGCCGAGGACGGCTGCGATCTTGCCATTAGAACGGGCGACCTGGAGGACCAGGCCGGGGTAATGGCGCGTCGCATCGCGCGCCAGCACATGGTCGTCTGCGCGTCGCCGTCCTATCTCGACCGCCACGGCCAGCCGCAGGAAATAGATGACCTGGGCCGCCATCACGCGATCATCTACCGCCGTTCCGGGCGCGCCGTTCAGCCGTGGCTGTTTCCGCGCAACGGCCAGCCCGCGATGGAGATCCGGCCCGTCAGCAGATTGCGGCTCGACGATCTCGATGCCATCGCCGATGCCGCGGCCGCCGGCATGGGGCTCGCCTGGCTGCCGTACTGGCTGGTTCGCCGGCGCATCCAGGCGGGCGCGCTTGTCCTGCTATTGGCGGAACAATCCCGGTTTCTCTACGACGTTCATGCCCTTTGGTTGCAGACGCCTCATCTGCCGATGAAAGTCCGCCTTGCCGTCGATGCACTGGCGGCAGCGCTGCCCAAGCTCATGAGTTGAAGGCACGCTCGCGGTCAGCTGCGCGGATTTCCTCGAGAACGACCCGACGATTGAACAATAATCTATATGGTAAGATTTCGAATATACAGGAGGTAAACCAGAACAACTGTTAGCGATATTGAAATAATTGTCCAAATAGTGAACAAAATTACTCTTGCAATACGACTCTTTCGACGCTGTATCCATCGAGCGAACTTTACCATTAAGTAATCTAGGATGACGTCCAAATGTCGCCTCCAACGGCCATTCGCTTCAGATTTTGGCCTTCGCCCGACTAAATCCACTAAGTCAATTGGGGGCCAAGCCCATTCACTTCAACAATATTCCTATCTCTACATCGTGGCGGGACAGCACCCCCCTTTGGCCTGCCGGCCATCTCCCCCGCAAGGGGGGAGATTGGCGGTTCATGCGTCCCGCCAACCTTTGAGACATTGGAGACTGGCGGAGGCCGAGGCGACATCCGATCTCCCCCCTTGCGGGGGAGATGGCCGGCAGGCCAGAGGGGGGTGGGACGGAGCGCAACGGAGCAGTCTCCCTGCCTTGCAACAATCAACGCTATTCTCCCCCTCCCGCATCGGCCACGAATCCGCCTATAGTGCTGCCATGCCCATCCGCCAGCTTTCCGAAACGATGATCAACCAGATCGCCGCCGGCGAAGTCATCGAGCGTCCGGCAAGCGTGGTCAAGGAACTGGTCGAGAACGCGCTCGATGCCGGCGCTACCAGAGTCGAGATCGTCACCGCCGGCGGCGGGCTGAACCTGATCCGCGTCAGCGATGACGGCTCGGGCATTCCGGAAAAGGAACTGGCGCTGGCGATCGCGCGCCATTGCACCTCCAAGCTCGCCGACGACATTCACGACATCCGCTCACTCGGCTTTCGCGGCGAGGCCTTGCCCTCGATCGGCTCGGTGGCGCGGCTGTCGATCCGCTCGCGCACCGCGTCCAGTGAAAACGCCGCCGAGATCGGCATCGACGGCGGCCGCGTCTCCGCCGTCAGGCCGGCGGCTGCCAATCGCGGCACCACGGTCGAGGTGCGCGACCTGTTCTTCGCCACGCCGGCGCGGCTCAAATTCATGAAGGGCGAGCGCGCCGAAAGCTCGGCCATCGGCGACGTGGTCAAGCGCATCGCCATCGCCTTCCCCGCCGTGCGCTTCACCCTGGCCGGCCCGGACCGCTCGACGCTGGAACTGCCGGCGACCGACGACAGCCCGGAAGGCCGGCTGCGCCGGGTGGCACAAGTGATGGGCGCCGACTTTCCGGACAATGCGATCGCCATCGACGCGATGCGGGACGGCGTGCATCTCGCCGGCCATGTCTCGGTCCCCTCTTTCACCCGCGCCAACGCGCTACAGCAATACGCCTATGTCAACGGCCGCCCGGTGCGTGACAAATTGATCGCCGGCGCCATTCGCGGCGCCTTCGCCGACGTGCTGCCGCGCGACCGCCATGCCGCCACCGTGCTGTTCCTGACGCTCGATCCGGCGATCGTCGACGTCAACGTCCACCCGGCCAAGGCAGACGTGCGCTTCCGCGACCCGGGGCTGGTGCGCGGGCTGATCGTCGGCGCCATCCGCGAAGCGCTGGCCAATGCCGGCATCCGCGCCGCCACCACGGGGGCAGCCGGCATGATGGCAGCGTTCCGGCCCGGCGCGGCATCCTATGCGCATGGCGGGCCGGCCAACGGCCATCGCAGCTACGAGGCCGCCTATCGGGCCTCAGGCTTTGCCGGGTTCGATCCGGCCCGTTCGCCGCAGCGGCCGCTCGATATGGGCGGCGGCTTTGGCGAGGACGAGCAGGCGGCGTTCGATGCCGGGCCGCCGCACAGTGCCGACGCGCGCGCCGGACAGGACCAGGCGGCAGAGACGCTGCTCGGCACGGCATTGGGCGCGGCGCGCGCACAAGTGCATGAGAACTACATCGTCGCCCAGACCAGGGATTCGCTCGTCATCGTCGACCAGCATGCGGCGCATGAGCGGCTGGTCTATGAGGCCTTGAAAAATGCGCTGCACTCACGCGCGGTGCCGTCACAGATGTTGCTGCTGCCCGAGATCGTCGATCTGTCAGAGGAAGACGCCGAACGGCTCGCCATACACTCCGAGACGCTGGCCCGCTTCGGCCTTGGCATCGAGCGCTTCGGCCCCGGTGCCGTCGCGGTGCGCGAGACGCCGTCGATGCTTGGTGAGACCAACGTCCAGCAGCTGGTGCGCGACCTCGCCGACGAGATCGCCGACAACGATACGGTCGACACGCTGAAAGGGCGGCTGGACAAAATAGCCGCGACCATGGCCTGCCACGGCTCGGTGCGCTCCGGCCGGCTGCTCAAGCCCGAAGAGATGAATGCGCTGCTACGCCAGATGGAGGCGACGCCGGGCTCCGGCACCTGCAACCACGGCCGCCCGACCTATATCGAGCTCAAGCTCGCGGATATTGAGAGGCTGTTTGGGAGGCGGTGAGAAGGTCGCTCGCGCTGGCGCTGTCTATAACTCGCTAGCAAGGCTGGTTCCACAGGCGGCTTTAATCATCGTCTGGGGGTTCGAACTTCTGACGGACAAACTTCCCCTCGATTCTCAAAAACGCACTTCCACAAGGCGCCTCTAAACAAGAGGTAATGAGCGGGTCGTAATTCGCAATTGTATTGACATCGTACAAGCCGGAATTGTTGGGGTCATTGATGTATTCGTCAGATTCATCGCCTGCAAAAAAGCACCATCCGCTATCAACCGGATGATCTGGCGTTTCGCGGTAAAGATAGCCTACTTGCGCGCCATCCACGGTGATGCGGTCGGTCGCAATACACCTGCCGTAACCAACTGCTATTGGGCGAAACGTCGAACCATCCCTGAAAAACGTCTTAGGCATTCAAAGCTCACTGGTGGCAACCGTACTTCTAGTTAAATCAGCCGCGTACGCCACCAGCAGTCAAGCACTAAAGCTCTCATCTCTTCAAATTCACCACGATGACGCCGCCCAGCGCCAGCGCGCCGCCGAAGATGCCGAGCAGCGTCGGCACCTCGCCCAGCCAGAAGAAGCCGATCAGCGTCGCCACCGGCGACACCAGATAGAGGAAGTTCGAGGCACGCGCCGCGGGCAGGCGGGAAAGTGCTGTTGCCCAGGCGGCATAGGCGATCAGGCTGGGCACGATGCCGAGAAAGATGACGGCGCCGAGCCCGGCGGTGTCGGCGACCGCCGCCTGTGCCAGACCGCTCGACAGGAACGGCGACAGGCAGAGCGCGCCAAGCACCATGTTCGAGCCCGAGATGGTCAGCGGGTGGTGGCGGGCAAACAGCGGCTTCTGGACGATGGTGTTGACGGCCGAGCACAGCGCCGAGCCGAGGACAAGCAGCGCACCATTGTTGAAATGCAGCCCTTGCCCCTCGCCCATGGCGATGATCCCGATACCGGCGAAGGACAGGAATGTGCCGGCCCAGGCGAGGCCCGAGAAGCGTTCGCCGAGCAGCGCCATGGCCATGATGGCGGTGAAGATCGGGCTGACATTGATGATGAAGCCCGCCGCACCGGCCGAAACGGTCAGCTCGCCGAAATTGAGCATCACCGTGTAGAGTGCGACGAAGACGGCACCACCGAAGATAAAGCGCCAGAGTTCATCGAGCCTGGGCAGTGCCGGCCGCTTGACCGCGAGGAAGATCGCCGCCGGAACCGCGGCGATGGCAAAGCGCAGCGCGCCAAGTTCCAGCGGCCCGAAAGCGGCAAGGCCGGCGCGGATCGCCGGAAAGGCGGAGGCCCAGCCGACCACCGTCAGCGCCACCGCGATGGCAGCCGTGGCATCCATGCGCTGTGTCGTATTCAACGTGCCGGTGTAAGCGCTCATCTGGGTGTCCTCGCGATCCAATGCCATGAAGTAGAGAAACGCTATTGCGGGTCGGTTGACAAACGAACAAATCAAGGATCACCTGTGACTATGGATCACAGCTTAGACCCGATGCTGCCGCTCGAAACGCTGCGCGCCTTCGACGCCGCGGCTCGGACCGGCAGCTTTTCGGCGGCGGCCGAGAAGCTCAACATCACCCACGGCGCCGTCAGCCGGCAGATCGCCAAGCTCGAGGGCTGGCTTGGGCTGAAAGTCTTCGATCGCGGCGCGCGCGGCGTCTCTCTGACCGTCGAAGGCAATCGCCTGCATCTGCGCACCACCGAAGCCTTTGCCCTGATCGCCAGCAATTCGGACCGTTGGGTCGAGCCGCGCGGCACGGCGGTGGTGCGGCTGACCTCGATCCCCTCGGTCAGCGGGCTGTGGCTGATGCCGCGCATAGCGGCGCTGGAGAACCACCCGTCCAAGCTGCGTATCGTGCTCGACGTCGACATCCGCCAGGGCGATCTTGCCGACGAGGGCATCGACCTGTCGATCCGCTGCGGGCGCGGTCGCATTCCGGGCCGGATCTCGGTGCAGCTTTTCGAAGAATATGTGTTCCCTGTCGCCTCGCCGGAATTGGCCAGAGAGATCGGTCGCGGAGATCCCGCCCGACTGCTCGAATTTCCGGTGATCAATGATTCCGACGCTTCGGCCTGGCGCGCCTGGTTTGCGGCGCAGGAGATGGACTATCGGCCGCGGCCGCACGACCGCCGTTTCGAGGACTACAACCTCGTGCTCGACGCCGCCGCGCACGGGCTCGGTATTGCGCTGGCACGTCCGCCGTTGACGGTGGACCAATTGAAATCGGGCCGCATCGTCGCCGTCGACGAGCGCAGTGCGCTAAGCCCGATATCTTACTGGCTCGACCGGCCGCTGGGGCGGCCGCGCGCAGCCGCCGCCGAACTCGCCCGGCGCATCGCCGTCCAGGCAGGGCTGCCAGCGGAGAAGATCGAGCAGTTTATCACGGCCGAGGAATGAGATGCCTAAGACGCGTCGCGTTCGACCGGCCTCATGCGACGTGCTTCAGGTTCTTGTGTTTATGCATGTCGCGCAAAACCGCCGCACACTTTTGCGCGACATGCATTGGCATTCGCTTTGCCGGCTTGTTTGAGCAGGTGTCACCAGAAACAGAACCAGGCAAGGCCAACCAAGCTTGACCTCGCCGCAATTTGTGGCGATGACATCGTCATGAATTTCGGCACCACCCCATGATGAACCGTTTCGAAGGACCCGGCGGCAAGGAAGCCCGCATCCGCTATCTCGATGGCGACTTCCAGGTGACCAGCCCCGGCGCCTTCGTGCGCTGCGCAGTGACCGGCGAGAGCATCCCGCTCGACGAGCTCAAATACTGGAGTGTCGCCAGGCAGGAACCCTATGTGAATGCCGCCGCCTCGCTGCGCCGCGAGATCGAAGCGCATCCGGAACTGCGCCGCCGACGCTAGTTCAGCGCAAATGGGAGTCGCCCCGTTGCGATCCTGCGCCCTCTGCCGCGGCGTCAGGCCGGCAACACCGAAACCTTAGAGGTTATCTTGAAATAAAAAACCCGCCTCGGGCTCGAGGGCGGGTCACCGGCGAATCATCACCATACTCAGATTAGTAGCATAGCTGCCGGCACAAAGCAAGAACAAAATACGCTCGACCGGCGGAAAGCTGCAAATTCCAGTCCTACATCGCCTCGGTGCTCAAGCTGCTGGTCAGCCCCTCAGCCTGCGCTGCCGCCAGGCATCCAGCGTCTCGTCGATAATGCGCTGCGGCACGTGGTCAAGCTCGAACACAGTGTCGATCTTCAGCACATCGAGCCCGTCGAGGAATTCCGGCGGTGCTGCGCCGTGACGCAGGCGGGCAGCGTCCTTGGCGGTGGTAATGAGGCCAAGTCCGGCTTTACGTGCTGTCGCCGCCAATTCGGCAAGCTCGTCCGCACTGTAGAAATGATGGTCAGGAAATGGTCGGGTCAGCGCAAGCTCGCCCCCGGCCTCGCTTACGGTGTCGAAAAACCTGTCGGGATGACCGATGCCGGCGAACGCCAGGAACCGCCTGCCGGCCAGCGTCACCTTGCTGCTCGGCGCGGTATGCGCCTCGAAGATCGGCCTGCCGGCGCGCGCTGCCTGGCGCACGACCGTATCGGCCGCGGTGCCCTCGCCCATCTTCAGCAAGGCGCTGGTGAAGACCAATTGGTCGACGATGTTTGCCCGCAGCGGTCCGCCAGGGATGACGCGGCCATTGCCGATGCCATGGCGCGCGTCGACGACGACCAGCGCATAGTCGATGTGGATGCGCGCGCTCTGAAAACCGTCATCCATGATCAGGAAATCGCAGCCGAGCTTCTCCAGCAGAAGCCTGGCGCCGGCGGCCCGGTTCGGCGTCACCGCGACCGGCGCGTGTCCGGCCAGAAGCAGCGGCTCATCGCCGACATGCTTGGCGGCGTCGTGGTGCGGATCGACGATATGCGGCTGCGCGAAG
The DNA here is from genome assembly GCF_040318565.1 of Mesorhizobium sp. M1142. Taxonomy (NCBI): domain Bacteria; kingdom Pseudomonadati; phylum Pseudomonadota; class Alphaproteobacteria; order Hyphomicrobiales; family Phyllobacteriaceae; genus Mesorhizobium; species Mesorhizobium sp. M1142. The sequence continues at coordinate 20,930 of NZ_JAMYMK010000007.1, read as the reverse complement.
GAGCCGCCATGGCCGCGTGACAGGAAACCCGGATTGAGCTGCATGCGCCGGGCCTGCTCGGCCAATGCGATCGCCACCGGCGTCTTGCCGGTGCCGCCGACGGTGAAGTTGCCGACGCAGAGCACCGGCGCCTCTACCTTTTCGCGCGGCGCATGCCGCATGCGGCGACCGGCGACAAGCGCATAGATGGCGGAGAGCGGCGACAGCGCCGTGACCCGCCAGTCGGGCTCTTCCCACCAGAAGGGCGGCGCTTCCGAGGTCACGTCAGCGCCCGTTCGCGCCCTTCAGGCGCGACTTGACGACCAGCGGCTGGATATAGGGCTCGAGCGACCTGAGGGTATGTGCCAGCGCACCGCGCATCTCGTCGACCGTCGCCGCGCCCGCCGCCATCATCTCATGGCGGGCCGCCTCGTTGGTCAAAAGGAAATTGACGGCGCCGGCCAGCATATCGCGGTCGCGCACCAGCTTGGCGCCGCCGCTATCGAGCAGGCGCTGATAGGCCTCGCGAAAATTCTGGACATTGCGGCCGGCAAGCACCGCCGTCTCCAGCATGGCCGGTTCCAGCGGGTTCTGGCCGCCTTCGGAAGTCAGCGAACGGCCGACAAAGGCGATTTCCGTCAGTCTCAGATAAAGCCCCATCTCGCCGATCGTGTCGCCGAGCAGAATATCGGTGTCGGCAGTGATCCTGTCGCCCTTGCTGCGCTGCGCCAGCTTCAGGCCCATGCCGGAAATCTGGGCGGCCAGCTGCCCGGCGCGATCGGGATGGCGCGGCACGATGATCGTCAAAAGCCCGTGGTGGCGCTTGTGCAGCATGGCGTGAACTTCGGCGGCGACCGCCTCTTCGCCATCATGGGTCGAGATCGCCGCCCAGGTCGGGCGACCGCCGATCTGGCGTTTCAGCGCCGCCAGTGCTCGCTCGTCGGCCGGCGGCGGCGCGGTGTCGACCTTGAGATTGCCGGACACGGTGACCGGCCGGGCGCCGAGCGAAAGGAAGCGCTCGCCATCGAGATCCGATTGGGCAACGACATGGGCGAGATTCTCGAACAATGCTTCGGCAATGTTGGCGCGCTTCTTCCAGGATTTGAAAGAGCGGTCGGACAGCCTGCCATTGACCAGAACCTGCGGCACGCGGCGGGCGCCGAGTTCCAGGATGGTCATCGGCCAGATCTCCGATTCGGCGATGATCGCCAGGTCCGGCTGCCAATGGTCGAGGAAGCGGCTGACCGCCGGCTTGAGGTCGAGCGGCACATATTGGTGGATGATGCGGTCGCCCAGCCGTTCTTCGGCGACCTGCGCCGAGGTGACGGTGCCTGTGGTCAGCACGATGTTGACGCCGTAATCGAGAATGCTCTCGACCAGCGGCACGACGGCGATGGTCTCGCCGACGCTGGCTGCATGGATCCAGATCACCGGGCCTTCGGGGCGCTCGCGTCCGGCGACGCCGTAGCGTTCACGCCGGCGAATGCGGTCCTCCTTGCCTCTGGAAGTGCGCCAGGCGACGTAAGGTCCGACCAGCGGGTAGGCGGCGGCCCCGGCGAAACGGTATGCCGTCAGGAAGGCGCGCGCCCAGCGCATACTCATTTCGAACCGTCCACAAGCCGATAGGCCTCGGCGGTCGCGGCATTGAGCGAGGCCGTGACCTCCTGGCGCTTGCGTTCCATTTCCGCGGCGTCGGCGTTGGCCGGCACGAAGACGGGCGTGCCGACGACAATCGAGGAGCGGCCGAAGGGCAGGTTGATCGTCGTCTTGTCCCAGCTGCCCTCGATCACCTTGCGGCGGCTGGTGGCTATCGCGGCAGGCAGGATCGGCCGGCCGGACAGCCGCGCCAGGAGGACGACACCCAGCCCCGCATCGCGTGGCGTTCCGTGGGGAATATCAGCTATCATGGCGACATTCTTGCCGGTGGCGAGCGACTTTTTGAGGGCGATGAGCGCCTTGGCCCCGCCCTTGTCGAGATGCCTTGCGCTTTGGCGCCCGCCAGAGCCGCGCACCGCCTCGATGCCGAATTTCTCGACCATCAGCGCGTTGAGCTCGGCATCGGCGCTGCGCGACACCATGGCAACCAGCGGCCGTCCCTTGGGATAATAGGCCGGGGTCAGCAAATGCTGGCCGTGCCAGAGGGCGATGATGCCAGGCTCGAGCTGCGCATAGGCGCCGCCGGAAAACTTGGCCGATCCGTCGACCATGCGGTTGGTCAAGCGGACAAGGCGGACGAAATACGCAAACAGCGCGGCAAGCGCATTCTTGACGAATCGCGACTGCGCCAGCGGTTCGCGGATCTTGCGCCAGAACGTCTTCGGCTTGCGACGTCTGACCGCCGACCGCGGGGCTGAACGCTTGACCGCTTCATGGTTCATCGATGTCAACCGACAGCCTTGTTTTCGGGGTCGAGCAGGCGGTGCAGGTGAACGACGAAATAGCGCATATGGGCATTGTCGACACTAGCTTGCGCCTTGGCCTTCCAGACGGCGTGCGCCGATTGGTAGTCCGGATAAATGCCGACGATGTCGAGCGCGTCGAGATCGCGGAATTCGGTGCCGCCCAGCTTCTTGAGTTCGCCGCCGAACACCAGGTGCAAAAGCTGTTTCTTTCCGTCTTCAGCGGCCATGTCGATCCTTCACATATCGTGAGTTTGGGACAGGTCTAGACCAAAGCCGCCGACTTTGGAACTATTGATAGCGCTCAATTGTCCAGCCCGGCGATGACGCCCGCGAGCACGGCGAGGAGTTCGCCGCTGCCGGCGGCGAGCGGTCCGTGACGGATCACTTCGCCGGCATAGAGCGGCGCGCGGCCGTGCCGATCGAGCACGGCGCCGCCTGCCTCGCGCAGGATGAGATCGGCCGCAGCGATGTCCCAGTCATGCGCGTTGGCCTTGACGAAGGTGGCATCGAGCTGGCCGCCGGCGATCATCGCCAGCCGGTAGGCGAGCGAAGGAATATAGGGCACCCGCTTCAGCCGTTTGTGCCATTTCGCCGGCAGCAGGTCGATCATCGGCTTCGGTCCGGCGATTTCGGCCGTTTCCGACGGCGGACGCACGCTGATGCGCTTGCCATTCAGGAACGCGCCCTCGCCGGGCAGCGCCCAATAGATCTCGCCCTTCGCCGGACAGTCGAGCACGCCGGCAAGCGTGCGGCCGTTCTCGACCACCGCTACGCTGACGCACCATGTGGGCAAGCCCTCGAGGAAGCCGCGCGTGCCGTCGATCGGATCGACGACGAAGGTGCGGCGCGCGATAAGCCTTACCGGGTCGTCGACGGTTTCCTCCGACAGCCAGCCGTAGTCCGGCCGGGCCGCCAGCAAGGTTTCGCGCAGATATTTGTCGGCGGCGTGATCGGCTTCGCTGACCGGCGAGGTGCCGCCCTTCATCCACACCTGCGGATTGTTGTTGAAGTACTGCATGGCGATGAGCCCTGCCTCGCGGGCAGCGTCGAGCAGCAGCTGCAGGTCTTCAGTAGCGCCGGCCGAGACGGCCGGATCAAGCTCCGGCAAGGGTCATTCCTTCGATCAAAAGCGTGGGCGCGGCAGTGCCGAAATTGCGGTCGAGATCGCTCGCCGGAACCATGTTGAGGAACATGGTTTTCAAATTGGAGGCGATGGTCACCTCGGCGACGGGATAGGCCAGCTCGCCGTTATCGATCCAGAAGCCGGAAGCGCCGCGGCTATATTCGCCCGTCACCATGTCGACGCCCTGGCCGAACACTTCGGTGACGTAGAAGCCGGTCTTGAGCGACTTGATCAGCTCTTCCGGCGTCCGTTCGCCAGGCTCGATTGCAAGATTGGTCGATGACGGCGAGACGGACGAGCCATTGCGCGAGCCGCGCCCATTGGTGACGAGGCCGAGTTCCCGCGCCGCGGAAGTCGACAGGAACCAGTGGTTGAGCACGCCCTTGTCGACCATGAACAGTTTTTCGCCCTCGACGCCTTCGCCGTCGAACGGGCGCGAGGCCTGGCCGCGGCGCCGGAGCGGCTCGTCGGTGACGGTAATTGCGGCCGAAGCCACCTTCTTGCCCATCATGTCGCGCAGAAAGCTGGTCTTGCGCGCCACTGCGGCGCCATTGATGGCACCAGCGAGATGGCCGGCAATGCCGCGCGCCACGCGCGGATCGAACACCACGTCGACCGGCCCGGTCGCCGCCTTGCGCGCGCCAATACGGCGTACGGCGCGCTCGCCGGCCTTGCGGCCGATGTCTTCCGGCGCGTCGAGATCGGAAAAATGCTGGCGCGAGGAGAATTCGTAATCGCGCTCCATGCCGGTGCCCTCGCCGGCGATCACGCTGGTCGAACGCGAAAAGCGCGACGCGACATAATGGCCGACAAAGCCATGCGAAGTGGCGAGCACAAGGCCGCCCAGCCCGGCACTGGCGCTACTGCCGGCCGAATTGGTGACGCCCTTGACGGCAAGCGCCGCCGCCTCGGCGGCAAGGGCTGCTTCCTTCAACTGGTGGGCCGATACCTGAGTGGCGTCGAACAGATCGAGGTCGCGCGGCGTCTTGACCAGCAAGGCCGGATCGGCCAGACCCTGATAGGGATCTTCGGGCGACACTTTGGCCATGGCGACGGCACGCTCGGCCAGCATATTGGGGTCGGATGCCGCCGTTGCCGAGACGCTCGCTACCCGCTTGCCGACGAAGACACGCAGCGAGACGTCTTCGCTCTCGGACGCCTCTGTGCCTTCGACCTTGCCGAGCCGCACCGACACGCCGGTCGAACGGCCGCGCACCGCAACCGCATCGGCGGCATCGGCGCCGGCCCGTTTGGCAGCCTCGACCAGGGCTGCGACGCGATCGGTCAGTTTCGCTGCGTCGAGCGTATCGGTCATGCGCATGATCCTGTTATTTCCGGCCGGCTGAAGGGCAGCCGTTGCTGCACCATCTATTGTCCCGGTGCGGCTTCTGCAATGGGAGAAGCGGACAATCAGGGGGCATCCAGCCCAGGTCGGCGCGACTCCTGATCGCAACCCGACGGCGAAATGTTCGATCGATCAGGCGCGGAAGCGATCAGCCGAAAACGCCGCGAGACGCGCTGGATCGCCGCGTCCAGCGATCAGTTCGGCGACCAGGCGCGCGGCGATCGGCGCGAGTGTCAGGCCGAGATGACCATGACCGAAGGCATGGATCACCTGGAGCTGCCGCGCGACGGACCGATGACCGGCCGGGAATCGGTGACATTCATCGAGTCCGGGAAGTACAGACCGCTGGCCCCGGTCGCGGGCAGGCCGGGCTCCAGCGCGGCCACCGCTTCCGCCATCATAACCTCTTGATGGACGCCAAACCCGGCGCGCAGTGCCCTGCCCCCAGCGGCCTTGGCGAAATCGCTCTCGCGACGATACAAGTAGAGACAGCCGTGGAGCGCGGCAAGTCTGCCAGGTCAGCGTCCGCCATCACCTCCTCCCAGGCCGTCAGGGCCTCGGCCAGCAGACCGGCGAGCGCCAGCGCATTGGCGCGGGTGGCCGCCGGAAGCGATTGCCGCACGAATTGGAGGCATTGAAAGAGTGCCGCCGGAGCAGGCGATCTTCCTGCAGGTGTTCATGCCCACATTCTTCGTCGCCGCGGTGGAGACGCTGGCCACGCTGATACTGGGCTTCCCCCTCGCCTGCCTCATCGCCTCCGTGCCCAAGGGCCTCGCATGGTGATCCTGTTTCTCCTCGTGCCGATCCTCGTTCCGGTCCCCTTGTCGTTCAACAGCGGCGCCTTCTTCATCTTTCCGCTGGAGGGGATTTCGACGCGCTGGTACGCGGTCGTGCTCGGCACCCAACGCTGGCAATCGGCGATCGGGAACAGCCTGATCGTTGCGTTCGGGACGACGCTGATCGCAACGACACTCGGCACGTTTGCAGCGATTGCGCTTTCCGACGAAAAGTTTCCCGGCCGCCGCATCGTCATGCCGCTGCTGCTGTCGCCCCTGATCGTGCCGGTGGTGATCACCGCCGTTGGCTCATAGCATGTGCGGCAGTCAGCCTGTAGAGTTGGGATCGGCTGGATCCACCCACGGGCGGCCCAACCGTGTCACCATCGCCGCGTACCCGACGGCACCTGCCGCCCAAAGGAAGATGCCAAGCTCTTTGACAGCGTCTTCCGCGATGTCGACCGCCGAACTCGGGCTAGGAAACAGCTCTCCCAGCTGGTCGATCGCTGCTGACATCGCGAGTAGGAAGCCTGCGGCCACAAATACGATCGAGCCGTCGAATGTCTTCCGTCGCAGCCGAAAGAACCAGAACAACCCGGCGACGGCGTAGGCAATCATCGTAACAATCTCTGGTATCGCGACAAACGGCAGCACGTCCTCATGGATCAACAACAGGTCATCGAGGCCCATGACCAAGGTAAGGCCGCCGAGAAACGTGCAATCCCATCGGTGCGTGAGCAGACCGGCAAACAGGGTCGCCGCGCCGGTGCCGATCCACAGTGAAGCACCTAGGGACGAAATCCACCCCGTATAGAAGCCGACATCCGCGGCTGCAGATGGATCTCGATAGAAGATTGTAGCGTCCAGACCAAGAGTTTGCGCGACGAACAGCGCGGCCAAGAGCATCACAACATTAATCGCCACGGCCGCAAGTATGACCAGGCGCCAGGACATTGTCCATTCGCTGCTATGTTTTGCGTTCAGCGCGTTTTTGTCTGGCATTGTGCCGAAGGCCATTCTGAGTACGACGGCCGATAGCTCCGCGGCGCCGAGAACCCCGCCAGCACTATGCCGGCCCACCATGATCGTGGCAACACACGGAACGGTTGCAGCGTCTCGCACATGACGAGGTCGTCGCGGTGCAGTTCCTGGCCAGCGCCAACCAACGCACCATGCCGCTCGAAATGTTCATCGGCTTGCGCGAAAAGCTCTCCCCGGCAATAGCGCCGCCGCCACGCTGATGATGGGGCTGTCGATAATCCTCCTGGTCGTCGCCAATCTTCTGGCTCGACGGAGCCGGCGGCGGCCTGGACCGACCATCTGATCCTGGCTTTCAAGCCGGGCGAGATCGGCTTGTCCAACCTTCCTCAGGGACCAGCCACCGGCGTCCAGATCACGTCGTCGATCCTGAGCGCGCCGGTGGCGAGCATCACCAGCCGGTCGAAGCCGAGCGCCGCGCCGCTCGCCTGCGGCATGATGGCGAGCGCGGCGAGGAAATCCTCGTCGATCGGGTAGCGTTCGCCATAGACGCGCTGCTTCTCATCCATTTCGGCGGCAAAGCGTCGGCGCTGCTCGGCCGGATCGGTCAATTCGCCAAAGGCGTTGGCGAGTTCGATGCCGCAGCAATAGAGCTCGAAACGCTCGGCGGTGCGTGGATCGTCGGCGCTCGGCCGGGCCAATGCCGCCTCCGAGATCGGATATCCGAAAAGAATGGTAGCGCGCCCCTGCCCCAGCGCTGGCTCGATTTTTTCGACCATCACCCGGCTGAACAGGTCGGCCCAATTATCGTCGGGCGCGGTCCGCAATCCGGCCTGGACCAGGGCGGCATGCAACCCCGCGCGGTCGGTGTTGCCATCGGCCGCAACCGTCGCCAGCAGATCGATGCCGGCATGGCGCATGAAGGCTTCGGCGACGCTCAACCGTTCCGGCCCGGCGAACGGATCGGCCTCACGGCCGCGGAAGCTAAAACGCTTCGCTGCGGCCCGTTCGGCCGCCAGCGCTACGAGCTCGGCGCAATCGCGCATCAGGCTCTCATAGGTCTCGCCGACGCGGTACCATTCGAGCATGGTGAACTCAGGATGGTGCAAGGGGCCGCGCTCGCGGTTGCGCCAGACAGCCCCGAGGCTGAAGATGCGCTCTTCGCCGGCGGCAAGCAGCTTCTTGCAGGCGAATTCCGGCGACGTGTGGAGGTAGAGCGGCTGGCGCTGCCCGTCCGGCCCGATCGCCTCGGTGGCAAAGGCCGACAGGTGCGCTTCATTGCCGGGCGAGACCTGCAGGGCCGATGTCTCCACCTCGACGAAGTCGCGGCGGGCGAACCAGTCGCGCATCCCGGTGGCAATGGCATTGCGCAGGATCAGCCGCGGCCGGCGGTCGGCGTGGACATGCGGCGTCCACCACGGCGAGGCGGCGGTCATCGGCTTCAGGGGAATTGCACAGAGGGCTGGCGATTGCGGCCAAGATGCGCTAGGCCGCACGCAACGGCCTCTCCAGCCGATTTGCGCCAACAAATTTTATCAGGATGGAAACCCGTGAAGGTCATCGCCAGCTCCTTACGCAAAGGCAACGTCGTCGAAAAGGACGGCAAGCTTTATGTGATCCTCTTTGCCGAAAACATTCATCCTGGCAAGGGTACGCCGGTCACCCAGCTCGACATGCGGCGTATCTCCGACGGGGTAAAGGTTTCCGAGCGTTACCGCACCACAGAGCAGGTCGAGCGCGCCTATGTCGAGGAGCGCGAGCACACGTTCCTCTACCGTGACGGCGAAGGCTTTCACTTCATGAATCCGGAGACTTACGACCAGGTCGCGGTGCCGGAAAGCGTGGTCGGCGACATGGCGCCCTATCTGGTGGAAGGCATGCCGGTGCAGATCTCGCAATACAACAACATCGCCATCTCGCTGGTACTGCCGCAGCGCGCCACTTTCGAGGTGGTCGAGACCGAGCCGGTGACCAAGGGCCAGACGGCGTCCTCGTCCTACAAGCCGGCAACGCTGTCCAACGGCGTGCGTACCCTGGTGCCGCCACACATCAGCGCTGGCACCCGCGTGGTGGTGATGACCGCCGATGGCGCCTATGTCGAGCGCGCGAAGGATTGAGGCGCGAGGCCTGAAACGCCTCGCCGAACGCGTCGAGGCTGCCGGTCATCGTCAACCGCTTTGTGGCAGGGGCTTTCGAGCATTGGGACGCTTTACGCGGACCGAAGCGTCAACGCCCTGCCAGTTCTTTCCTATTGCACGACGCCAGCGGGCAATCTCTGAGCCTCGAGCAACGCCGACCGTCCCTTTCGCCAGGTGCCAGGTGGAATGCCGACGAACTTTTTGAAGGCGCGATTGAAGGCGGCTTCCGACTCGTAGCCGACCTCGGCACCCGCTTGCGCGATGCTCATTTCAGGGCGTTCGAGCAAGCGTCCTGCCAGTTGTAGACGCCAGCGAGCAAGATAGTGCATGGGCGAAACCCCGACATAGTGGGTAAAGCGGCTCGCAAACGCCGTGCGCGAGAGCCCTACTTCGCGGGCGAGCCGGTCCAATGTCCATTCCTCCCCGGGGCGAGCGTGGATGAGCCGGAGCGCCTCGCCGACATGTGGATCCCGTAGGCCTGACAGCCAGCCGCGCGAATCGTCGGGCAGGGTCTCGAGATGGCGGCGGATGATCTCGACAAACATCAGCTCGCTCAGCTTGGCGAGTATCGTCTCACAGCCCGCCCGCCCACTGCCACCTTCTGCCAGCGCCAGCCGAAAAAGGTCGATAACCCAGCTGCTTCCATCGGCGGGCTTGCGGGCGCACAGGATGGCCGGCAATGCGGCCAGGAGAGGATTGAAGGGACGTGCATCGCAGCCAAGATACCCGCAAATGAACCGGGTCCGCTCGTCTCCCCCGCCACCATGGATCACCGCAAACGGCAGGCTCTCGTCTATCGGCCGATAATACATCGCCATATTGGGTTCGCCCCGCGCCCCCGGCGAGGAGCTCAACACGTTCGGAACACCACCGGGGAAGACAACGACATCACCGGCGTTCACGAGCACCGGGGGCACCGAATCGTCTCCCAGCGCGGCCCAGCACGAGCCCGACATCACGGCATGAAAAGAAATGATGTGCTCTGCCTCCGGCATGATGGCGGCGGCAATGTCGGCCGTGCCCGGCGACTCGCCAACCCAGGGAGAGCTGGCGTCAACGTCGAAATAGATCGCACCGGTGAGGCGAACGGCTCGGAGCACATCGGAAAGGACATCCATGCACTACACCTCCGGAAACGATCGGCTACTCCCTTTGACAACGAGTTTTTCCGCCAGGCATCTCGAACTATCCGGCAATATGGCCGCCCGAGCAACTATCCATCCGGTCTAATCCTACTCTGAACGATCGGGCAACAGAAATGGACGATGTGACATTTGCGGGAACAGCGGACGGGATTAGCGTTTCATCGGCCGGCCGACAGGTCCAATAACAGGGAGGAATGTCATGAACGATGAAGACATCACCAAATTCGCAGCAAGCCTGCGAGGCGAAGTCATCCGCGCCGGCGACGCCCGCTATGACGAGGCCCGCAAGCTCTACAACGGCATGATCGACAAGCGGCCGCTGATCATCGCCCGCTGTGTCGACGTCGCCGACGTAATCACAGCGGTGAATTTCGGCCGCGACAACAATTTGCTGGTTGCGGTACGTGGCGGCGGCCATAATGGACCAGGATTGGGGAGCTGCGACGACGGTCTGGTGATCGACCTGTCGGCGATGAACGGCGTGCGCGTCGATCCGGATGCCCGCACGGCGCGGGTAGGCCCGGGCTGCACTCAGGGCGACCTCGACCATGCCACCCATGCCTTTGGCCTGGCCGTACCGGCGGGCATCATCTCGACCACCGGGGTCGCCGGACTGACGCTGAGCGGCGGCCATGGCTATCTGACGCGCAAATATGGCCTGACCATCGATAATCTGGTCGAGGCCGATGTCGTGCTTGCCGACGGAAGCTTCGTCACCGCCAGCAAGGAACGGAACCCCAACCTGTTCTGGGCGCTTCGCGGCGGCGGCGGCAATTTCGGCATCGTTACCAGCTTTGTGTTCAGGCTCCACCGGGTCAGCATGGTCTTTGCGGGGCCGATCGCATGGGATCAGCGCCACGCCCGCACCATCATGCAGCATTATCGCGAGTTCCTGCCGAACGCGCCCGAAGAACTCGGGATCTTCCTCGGGCTCAAGACCGTCCTGTCGAGCGCACCCTTCCCGGAAGAGTTTTGGGGACAGCGGATGTGTCTGCTGATGTGCTGCTACAACGGCCCGGAGGAAAAGGGCAGAGAGGCGCTGGCCCCGCTGCTCGATGCGCTGCCCGCGCCCTGGTTCAACTGGATGGGAACGATGCCCTATCCCGCGGTGCAGAGCATGTTCGATGGGCTCTACCCGAAGGGAATGCAGTGGTACTGGCGCGGCGATTTCGTCAAGACGCTGTCCGACGAGGCGATCGACGCCCATCTCGAGCAGGCGGCGAAGACGCCGAGCGAGCTATCGCTCATGCATCTCTACCCGATCGATGGTGCGGTCCATCGCGTCGGCAAAGACGAGACACCCTGGAATTACCGTGATGCGACCTGGTCGATGGTCATCGCCGGGATCGATCCGGACCCACAGAAAGCGGGCCCGGTGACGCGCTGGACCAAGGCCTACTGGGAGGCCGTGCATCCATTCGATCTGGGTGGCGCCTACCTGAACTTCATGATGGATGACGAGGGCGATGCAAGGCTCAAGGCGGCTTATGGCGACAACTATGAGCGCCTGGCTACGCTGAAGAAGAAATACGACCCGAACAACCTCTTCCGGGTGAACCAAAACATTCGACCGGCTGCTTGACGGCGGCGACCGGCCAGGCCGGCAAGTGTCGTACCGGCTGCGGGCCAGCTGAGGCTTGGCCGGTACGATAAGGCGGCCGGTTAGGGCGCTCGCTGGCCTGCCAGCGGGACACTCGGCCGCGCTCGCCGACCGTGTTCCATGAGCGATGTCCGGCATGCGTCAAAAGCGGTCGGCCCGCACCCTTAGGGTCACCCGTAGCCCCGCTTTAACCGACAAGTCCGGGAGAGTAGGCCTCGCGGTCAACGCGTTATGCCTCAACGACTGCTTCTCGCCAGCCCGATCGCGCCGGCAGCCACCGATAGTTTACGCCTCGATGTGGACGTCCGACCTCACGACGACATCCTCCAAGTGCTTATCGAGAACCGGTACTCCCTCCAGAACTAGATAAATTAGCAGTTTCTTAAGTGCCTTTGGAACTTTGTAGCTTTCGTTCCATTTTCAACCGCATGCGAGAGTCTGTGGTCCACGACCCTGGAATGACGGTGAACAGGTCACCGCCTCGCTACTCGCTGGTCCTGCCCGTATACAATGAAGAACAGGTGCTTCCTCGGCTGATCGAGCGGATCAGTTCGCTTATCGGCCGGCTGGACGGCGAAACGGAGGCCATCTTCGTCGATGACGGAAGCCTCGATGGAAGCGTCGAATACCTCCAAAAGGTGGTTGCCGCCGAGCCGCGCTTTCGGCTGATCGAATTTTCCCGCAATTTCGGTCACCAGGTGGCGATTACCGCCGGTATGGACGCCGCTGCGGGCGATGCCGTCATCGTCATGGATGCAGACCTGCAGGACCCGCCGGAAGTCGTTCTCGACCTGGTGGCAAAGTGGAAGGAAGGCTTCGAGATCGTCTATGCCCGCCGAGTCAAGCGCGAGGGCGAATCCTGGTTCAAGCGCTTTACGGCAAGTCTTTTTTATCGCCTGCTGGAGAAAATGACGTCGGTCGATATTCCGCGCGACGTCGGCGACTTCCGCCTGGTCGGCCGCAAGGCGCTGGAAACCTTCAAGCATATGCCCGAACATGACCGCTTCGTCAGGGGCATGTTCGGCTGGATGGGCTTCAAGCAGACGGCAGTGCCATTTGAGCGCCACGCCCGAACCCTGGGCCAGACCAAATACCCATTCTGGAAGATGATGCACCTTGCGGTTCACGGCATCGTTAGTTTCTCCGAGAAGCCGTTGCGCCTGGCCCTCTGGGGCGGATTGGCCATTTCCGCGCTTGCGGTGGTCTTTGGTGCCTACGCCATCTTTGCCTGGTTTTTTGAAACCGGCATCATTGCCGGCTGGACATCAACCGTGGTGATCGTGTCGCTCCTGTGCGGCATCAACCTTTTCATGACCGGCGTGGTCGGACTCTATGTCGGCAGCATCCACGCCGAGGTGAAACGCCGCCCGCTGTATGTGATCGATCGGCTCACCGGCTTCGACGAGGCGATGCGTGCCGTCTCTGGTGAGCGCCGCCGATCGTTTCACAAGCCCAGGAGTGGAGTCCCCGCCAATGGGCGAACTCTTCGACAGCTATAATTCCAACTATGGCGAGGCGGTCGAAGGGTCCATCCGGTTTTCCGGACTCAGGCACGACTTCTTCCTTGTCGCCAAGGCGGACCTGCTGCGGCGTCTGCTCGTCGAGCGAAAGCTTGGACAGGGTGGGGCGACCGTAAGGGCGCTGGATGTCGGCTGCGGCGTCGGTTCGCTCCACCCCTACCTCGAAGGTGCTTTCGACAGCCTGGATGGCTGCGACGTCTCGCAAGAATCGATCTTGCGTGCCAGCCAAGACAATTCGCGTGTGGCCTACAGGACCTGCAGCACGCAGCGGCTGCCTTATGAGGACGGCACGTTCGATCTGGCTTTCGCCAGCTGCGTCGTCCATCATGTCTCGCCCGCTGTCTGGCTGGATTTCTTCCTGGAACTGCGCCGCGTCGTGCGGCCGGGCGGCGTCGCCTGCATCATCGAGCACAATCCCTACAATCCACTGACGCGTCTTGCGGTGTTTCGGTGTCCGTTCGATCACGAGGCAGTCCTGCTCAACGCCGCTAAAGCAAGGTCCCTTTTTCAGGAAACAGGCTTCAGGGACATCCGCTCCGAGCATTTTCTGCTGCTACCCTCGGCAACGCCCTTGGCCAAAAAGGTCGAGCGCCTGCTTTCCGCCCTGCCGCTTGGAGCGCAGTATGCGTGCAGTGCGCATGTCTGAGCGCCGTTCGACCGGCGACGCTGGGCTGAGGCTGCTGGCGCGCTTCGGGTCGGTCGGCATTGCTGCAACGATCCTATATGCAGTGATGGCCACCGCTTTGGTCAAATGGCAACGGTTCGGCCTCTCGCCGGTCGGTGCCTCGCTCGCGGCTTATACCGCTGCCGCCCTGTTTTCTTATCTCGCGCATAAGTTCGTGACCTTCGCGTCGAGCGGATCGCATCGATCGGAGGCTCCGCGTTTTCTGTTGTTGACGGCGACAGGCTTCGCCGTTGCCTACGCGGCGCCGGCACTTTTGACCGCGAAATTCGGCCTTCCACCGATCATCGCCATCCTGGTTACATGCTTGCTTGTTCCGGCGGTCAATCTTCTCATGCTCGACCGCTGGGTTTTCGCGCAGCGAAGACGCGGCCAGCAGCGTGATCGCCTGCCCTAATCCGCCTCAATGGGATCGAGCCGGAGCGACAACAATTTGATGGAGCGCTTGTAGATGTTGCTGGCGGCCGGACTTGGCGGAATGCCGTCGAGGTAGTCGAAAGCGATGTCGAGTGTTTTAGCCTCGGCGAGAGCCGCCGGTGGGATAACGAACGAGACCGTTCGTGGCTCTTTGCCGGACAGCGTGACCGCATGCGCCCGAACGCGGTTTACCGAGATCACGACCCTTTGCGTGACCTGTGGCGGGCGAATGACGGCGGCCATTTGCAGCGTAGCCGTCAGGCCGTCGCGGAGCGGCGGTATCTTCAGGCGAAGCCGCGAGGTCTCGCCCAGCGAATGGGTGCCGTCGGCTACCGGTCCCGACCAGCCGCAGACCCTCATGCCGGCTGCCTTTTTGGCTCCGTCGGACCGGAACGACACCGTCTGGCCAAGGGTGTAGCTGCCGACCGCATCGCGATTGAGGCAGGTTGTCATCCAGTCGATGTAATAGGCGCGATAGTCGGCATTGACGTTTGGATTGACAGCAAGCGCAAGGATGATGACTTCCGCCCCGGCCAGAACCGCCGCCAGCGTGTAGCCGCCAAGCGAGGCCGCGCGCCGATGCGGGCCCGGAGTGCTAGACCAGGGCAAGATAGCCCCCGATCCATGCCACCGTCATGAAATAGCAGGCGCCAAGGAAGAGACCCAGAGCCGAAAGAAAAGTCAGCTTCGACGCCGACAACAACGTGGTCAGCAACATTGTCAGAGGCGCAAGCCCAATGACGTATCTGACCATGGAGGCCAGGTTCGTGATCAGCGGCAGGATGATGCAGCAGGCGCAGAACAGCGCGGCGCCATATTGCCTGCGAACCGCCAGAACCGCCGATAATGCCAGTCCTATGAGTGCGGCGAGCGCGCTCCATTGCGGCGCCGTAGGCAGCCATCCAGTCGTCGGAACGGCCGAGAGTCCATCCCATATGAAGGCGAGCGGATTGCCCGCCACCCGTCCAAACGCGCGCTGGACGTGCAGGAAGGCAAAGCCGTCCCCGACCGTCAGATAGAGGAACAGGATGTAGGCGAACAAGCCGGCAGGCGAGATGAGAATTGCAACGAGCAGATCCGGTCGGCCAAGCACCCAACGTGGGAACGAAAGCGCCGATCCGCCCTTTGCGCGGTAATCCCTGAACATCTGAATGACGGTCGCAAATACAACAAGCACTCCGACGAGCCTGGTTGCCGACAGCAGAGCCGATGACAGCCCCGCGGTCAGATAGCTGGAGCGTTTGAGTGCCAGAAAAACGCACGACGTCAGGAGCACGAAAAGAGGTTCGGTCAGGAAAGTCGTGAAGTGAAAGGAGAACGGGCCGCTGAGCAGAAAGGCGCAATACAGCACATAAGCGCGCATGTTCTTCTCGAGCAGCGGCCACGCCACCAGACAGGCCGCGTAGCTGCACGCAATCGATGCGATCGACGCGAGCAGTATCGTCGGCAAAGGGAAAACAGACCGGATTGCCGCCACCAGCATCGGATAGAGCGGAAAGAAGCCCCAGCGTCCGACATTGCTCTGGCCTGGAATGGGAAAGCGCTCATAACCGTGTTCGGAAATGTCGACATACCACGCGCAATCCCACCGGCAGAGCGCCTGGGCATAGGCTGCGAAGCCTGGTTCCGCCGAGATCGAGGCAAATGCCGCATAGCGAATGGCCAGTCCACCGACGACGAACAGCAATGGCACCGCCACGACGGCGACCGCAATATAGCGACCGCCGGGACGCGCGACAGCTTCGAGCGCCACAATCTGCCTCCACCCGTTCAAGTGACTGGCGCCACTCAAAGCTAGATGACGCGCGCCCGGGCGAATTCAAGGCATGCATTTGGCGGCTCAAATTGGTGATACCAGCGATCCGGCGTCCCTGAGCCAGACCAGCATCTCGCTGCATCACGTTGAAATGGGTTCAGTCGACGCGTTTAACCCGTCGCGTAGGTATTTGTGCAGTCAAGCTGTTGTACACGACAGTTCGAATCCTGATACCGCGCTGGTGTACTCGGCCCTTGAGAATCTTTCAGCCTTCGGCAACATGGCGGCAAGGCTGAGAGCATGAGGATGAGCAAGGTCATTTCCGCCGCATCACGGCGTTCGCCACGCAAGACACCGATGGCGCTGACCGAGGCGCTGGTCGCCCGCACCTTGCGTGCGGTCGAGGATGCCGGGCCGACACCGGGCATGGTCTACATGACCGATGCCGATTACGCGCGCATTCGCGACGAGGTGGTGGCCGGCGCGCCGGCCGGGCCGGTGAAGCTGTTCGCCTATGGCTCGCTGCTGTGGAAGCCGGCCGGCGAGGTCAGGGGTGGCGAACGGGCCGTGGCGACGGGCTGGCACCGTTCGTTCTGTTTTACGGTGCAGCGCTTCAGGGGCACCGTCGAGCAGCCCGGCCTGATGATGGCGCTCGACCGCGGCGGCCAATGCCAGGCATGGTGTTCGAGATCGCCGAGCCCGTGGCGGCCAATCTCGAAGCGCTGCTGCGCCGCGAGATGACCATCCTGCCCTCCGTCAACCTGCCGCGCTGGCTGCAGGTCAGGACAGCCGACGGCATGGGCCAAGCGCTTGGTTTCGTTGTCGATCGCGCCAATCCGCGCTATGCCGGCAAACTCGACAAGCGAGCGATAGCGGCGACCCTGGCCAACGCCGTCGGCCATTGGGGTTCGGGCGCCGAATATCTGTTCGAGACCATTCGCCATCTCGACGCCTGTGGCATCCGCGACCGCAATCTCTGGCAGCTGCAGGAACTTGTGGCCGAGGAGATCGGTCGGGCGCTGCCGTCGGGCTTCATTCGCCCCTGAGCCAGACCAGCATCTCGCCTGGGTCGCGGTTGTCCCAGGCGAAATACGGCACGGCGGTGACTTTTGCCTCCTCGACCGCCGGCGGTTCGGTGCGGTAGAGCCCCTCTTCCCAGTTTTCGAAAGCCTCCTTTTTGGCGATCGCCGAAAGTGTCACGACGCCGCCCAGAAGGTTCGGCTGCTGATGCGCCTCGATGTCGGCCGTGCGCGGCAGAGCGATGCGGTGCAACTGGCTGGAGTTGTCGGTCTCCTCGACGCAATAGATCAGCGGCCCGCGCGCCAGTGCGACACGGCCGATATCCTGCCGCACCTGCGGGTTGGCGTATAGACGGTCGACCGCCATCTCGAGATCGAGCTCGACGCGGTCGCCCTTGCGCCATTCGCGGCGGATCGCGGCATAACCGTCGCTCGTGACAGCAGCCAGATCGACATCGGCGCCGTTCACCTTGAGCGTTGCCTTGCGGCACCAGCCCGGCAGGCGCAGGTGCAAGGTGAACGCGGTCGGCGCTTCCGGTTCGACGCAGATCGAGACCGCGCCGTCCCACGGATAATTGCTGGTCTGGGTCAGCTCTATTTGCCGGCCCGCGATATCGAAACGAGCCGTGCCGTTTCCATAGAGATGGACGGCGAGTGCGTCGTCCGACAGGCCGTAGAAATAGCTGCCGATCGAGGCGACCATGCGCCCGACATTGGGCGGGCAGCACGGGCAGCGATGCCATTTCCAGCGGTGGTGGGCGCCGCGGCTTTCGAGCGGATTCTCGTAGAAGAACAGCGAGCCGTCGAGCGACAGGCCCGAGATCGAGCCGTTGTAGAGCGCCCGCTCCATGATGTCGGCGTAGCGCGCATTGGGACCCATGCCGAGCATGCGGCTCGCCCAGAACACCAGGCCGACCGAAGCACAGGTCTCGGCATAGGCGGTGTCGTTGGGCAGGTCGTAGTCGACGGTGAAACCCTCATTGTGCGAGGACGGCCCAAGGCCGCCGGTGACGTAGAGGTTCTTGGTCATGAGATCGTCCCACAGCCGGTCGAGCGCCACCCGCAGCGTGTCGTCGCCATATTCGGTGGCGATGTCGGCCATGCCCGAATAGAGATACATCGCCCGCACCGCATGGCCGACGACCTTGTCCTGTTCGCGCACCGGCTTGTGCGACTGGTTGTATTCGTAAGTCTTGAAATGATAGGCCTTGGGGTCGGCGCCGCGTGCTCGCGCCTCCTCGTCGAAATAATGCGGCTGCTGGCCGCGCTGATCGATGAAATATTTGGCAAGCTCCATGTATTTGCGCTCGCCCGTCACCCGTGCCAGCTTGACCAGCGCCAGCTCGATCTCCTCATGGCCGCAATAGCCCTTCTTCTTGCCGCGCTCGGGACCGAACGTCTCGGCAATATGATCGACATAGCGGCACATGATGTCGAGCAGCTTGCGTTTTCCCGTGGCCTGGTAATAGGCGACCGCGCCTTCGATCAGGTGGCCGGCGCAATAGAGCTCGTGGCAATCGCGCAGATTGGTCCAGCGCAAGCCCGGCTGGATGCGCTGGTACCAGCTCGACAGATAGCCGTCGGGCTGCTGCAGCTTGCCGTACATGTCGATGACAGCGTCGATCTTCTTCTCCAGCTCCTCGTTGCGGCGACGGTAGAGCGAATAGGCGGCAGTCTCGATGGTCTTGCCCCAATCGGAGTCCCAGAACATCTGTGTGGTCACCGTCGATCCGGTGAACTCGTTGCCGGCGGTGGCGGCCTCGTCCGGCGAGGGTGAGTGGAACGGGATGACGACGCCGGGCGACGGCCGGTCCGGGTCGATCTGCTCGAGCATGCGCGCCTCGACGCAGCGGTCATAGAGGATGCCGGCGGTCTTCGAGGCGACGGCATCGACGCGGTCGCCCCAGAAGCCGCGCACGTCGACCTGCGGCACCGGCAGCGGGCGGAAGGCGAGTTTCGGCTTGACGCCCTGACTGGCGGATTGCGATGCGGTCATCAATTCACTCCGGTTCGGTTCGATTGGTCACTTCACGGCCCCTGCCATTAGGCCGCGGATGTAGAAGCGCTGCAGCAATAGGAAGAGCACGAGGCACGGCACCATCATGACGGTGACGCCGGCCTGCACGGCACCCCAGTCGATGGCGCCGAAGCGGCCGGACTGGAGTGCGGTCATCATGATCGGCAGCGTGAATTTGGACTGGTCTGTCATCAGCACAAGGGCCGCCAGAAACTCGTTCCAGGCGCCGAGGAAGGCGAACAGCGCGATGGTGACGATGCCCGGCCAGACCAGCGGCAGCATCACCCTCAACAGCATGGTGACATTATTGGCGCCGTCCATGCGCGCGGCCTCCTCGATCTCGCGCGGCACCGCGTCGAAGGCGTTGCGCATCATGAAGATCGAGAACGGCAGCTGCAGCGTGACATAGACGCAGACCAGCCCGGTCAGCGTGTTGTGCAGGCCGATTTTTGTCAGCACCAGGAAGATCGGCGTCAGAATCGACTGGAACGGGATCATGATCGTCGACAGGATGACGACGAAGAGCAGGTTCTTCAGCGGAAAACGGAAGCGCGAGAAACCGTAGCCGGCGAGCACGCTGACGATCACTGACAGCACCACGGTCATGACCGAGACGTAGATGCTGTTTTGCGCCGGCAGCCAGAGGCCATCGCCGAAGGTGTTGAGCGTGGCGTAGTTCTCGAGCGAGATGCCGCTGGTCGGCCAGGGCGGCAGCGGCGGCTGGCGCGCTTCCTGCGCCGGCTTGAAGGCCGAAAGCACCGTCCAGGCGATCGGCGCCAGGAACAGTATGGACGCGATGATGCCGGTCGAGTGCTCGGCAATCTGCATGCCGATGCGGCGGTTGCGGCTCCTTGCCTGCGCCATCAGTCGACCCCCTCGGGCTGGCGCAGCAGCCGCAGCTGGATGAGGCTGAGCGCCACCAGGATGACCAGCAGGACCATCGAAAGTGCCGCGCCATAGCCGAGCTTGAACGACACGAAGGACTGGTTGAAGATCCAGTAGACGGCGGTCAGCGTCTGGTTGCGCGGGCCGCCGCGCAGGATGATGTAGAACTGGTCGAAGGCGAGGATCGAGCCGGCCACCGACAGGATCAGCGCCAGCGCCAGCGTGCGGCGCATCAAGGGCAAGGTAATCGCCCGGAACCGTGCGAATGGCCCTGCCCCGTCGATCATCGCCGCTTCCTGCAGATCCGGCGGGATCGACTGCAGGCCGGTCATCAGGATGATCATGGTAAAGCCCGCCACCTTCCACACCACCATGGCGATGATCGACCAGAAGGCCGGCTGGAAGGTCGCCAAAAGGTTGAATTTCTTCTCGGTCAGGCCAAGCTCGAAGGCGGCCGGGCTGAACAGGCCGGAATCGACATTGAGCAGCCACGACCACAAAAGGCTGGCCGAGGCGAAGCCGATGACCGCCGGCATGAAGAAGGACGTCCGGTAGAAGCCCGTCAGCTGCCGCGGCCTTTCGATGAACAGCGCCAGCGGAAAGGCGACGGCGAAGATCGCGATCGTCACCACCACCGTGTAGTAGCCGGTGAACTTCAGCGCGTTCCAGAAGCGGGTGTCGCGCAGGATCGCCCAGTAATTGTCGAGCCCGATAAAGCTGTGCGCACCCATCAGCGGCCAGTTGTGCAGCGACATCCAGGCCGTCATGCAAAGCGGCACGATGAAGAAGACGACGACCAGGGCGACGGCCGGCGCGACATAGAGCAGGCCGATCCACTGCCGGCGGCCGGCGCCGACCTGTTTGTATGCGCGCGCTGGCGCGGCGGTGGTTGCTATGATGGTGGTCATGCCTGTTTTTCCATTGGCGGGACGTCCCCCTCCCCCTTGAGGGGAGGGTCCGGCCGAAGGCCGGGGGTGGGGTCCTCCGCGAAGCGCGCCGACATCAAAAGAGCGTCGAGCACTGCCGCGATGACCCCACCCGGACCTGCGGTCCGACCTCCCCTCTGTTTGGACCGGGGACATCGCGAACAGGTGTGCGAGGACATCGCGAACAGTTTGGCGCGCTTTGCGCTGGGGGGTTCGGGATGC